>CAYGPQ010000038.1:0-42129 GCA_964351775.1 uncultured Kordia sp.
CACCAATTCCACATAGGCTTCAAAGGTTTCCTTTGCTTTGTCAAATGCGCCCAACGATTCGAAGGTTTCCGAAATTTTTCGCGTGGCATCTTTTTCTACAATTAAATCGCCTTTAGAATTGGCTTCAGAGGCACTTTTTTTAAGATATGGAAGTGCTTCCTCATATTTTTCTTGTTGTAAAAATGCGTTTCCAATTTTGTAATTAATTTTTTGGGAAGTAATGGTTGTGGAGTCTTTTATGCGGCCTGAAATCTCTTTTTTTTCCACACCTGATTTCTCTAAATCGACCAAATTTTGTTTGCGTAATTCTATTTCTTTATCGTACGAATTGGTTGAATTGTAAAAATCAGCCACTCTATTTTGCTCTACAATTGCACGGTTGACATTTTCTTCCGAAGCTAAGTTTAATGAGTTTAAGAACAATCCGTTTGCCGTTTTTATATCTCCTTTTGCAGCATAATTTTCCGCAATTTTAGAGTTTAAATCGGTGATTTTTGGCGTAATTAAATCTTCTTGCGCAATTGCCAATCCTTTGTTATAATTCTCAAGGGCTTTCTCATAATCTTTTAAGGCTTTATACGCATCACCCAAACCTTCATACACCGTAGTTTGTTGATATCGAGATAGATTATTTCGCAAAATTGTATTGAAAGAAACAATGGCTTCTTCGTATTCTTTGTTGAGCAATTGTGTCGTTCCAAGGGAAATCCATAAGCGACTTGTGCTATACATATTTAGTGCAATTCGGTAGTTGCTAATTGCCAAATCGTACTGTTTCCAGAAAGCATAAATATCGCCAAGAATTGTATACGAATCTGAAAGTTGTTTTTGATCATTATTATCATATAAATTTTCTAGTGCTTTTTCAACATATTTAATACTTTTATCAATATCCTTTTTTTTGAATAGTACCGCAGAATCAAGCAATACTTTATGTCGTTTTAAATCCGTAACACGTTTTTGCTTTTGTGTTTCCTCATCTTCATCGTCATCTTCTCCAAATCCATCCACCAATACCACTAAAGATTCGTCATTAGAAATGGTATGAAACTCTTTTCCAAAACTTGGATGTTCTATCACTAATTGATCGCCCACACGCGTGCGAATAGTAAAGCGTCCAAAAGCATTTGTTTTGACCACTTCTCCACCAACAATACGAATGGTTGCATCTGAAACGGGCGCTCTGTTGGTTCTTCCTCTAATTTCACCTCTAACCACAAAAGGCGCACTTGCTTCCTTGTCTACTTTTTCAGAAGTGTTTTGAGCCACACTTTCCTGAAACAATAGCAAGCATAAGAATACACATAGCGTTACAAGCTTTTTCATCTGTTTATTTTGATATCTTTTTTCATTAAGAATGATAAACTTACGCACTTTCGGCGATATACTAAAATGTGATTTTTGCAAAAACGGCTATTTGAGGGTATTTGACAGTGATTTTTACACCTTTCTCTCAACCAATATCCTCATTTACTCATTCAAAAAAGCACTTCACTCATTCCCTGTTTTTTACGATTTTCTTTGCAAGTATTTTTAAGCCAAATTAAAAACATCATGAAGAAAATAAATTTAGTTCTGTGCTTATGTCTTACCCAGATGATTTTTGCACAGCACAAAGGGAATTTCGATCAAGAAATTTCTAGGCAAAACATTACCACAAAAGCGTATGGAAATGCCCAAGTTTACGGAAGTTCGACGTCTAATCCGACACGAAACATCAATCCAAGTGCTAATATTGTGTTAGATGTACAAGCATTGTACAACGCCAAAGCGACTTCATACACCGCAGTTTTCAATATTTCCCAGATTGGACCAACTGCTGATGAAGCAACTACATTGGTAAATGAACGTATTGATAATGTTCGAAAAGAATTGCTTGCCATTGGAATTAAAAAAGAAGACATTGCTATTGATGTGATTTCGTTTGTGCCAGTGTATGAAATTGAAGTTCAGAAAAAATTATTTAGCACCAAGTATAATGAAGTTCCTAAAGGTTTTGAGTTGCAACAAAACATTCATATTCAATTTACAAAAACACACCAGTTTGAAAAGATTTTAGCCGCCTGTGCTTCCAACGAAATTTACAACTTGGTAAAGGTTGATTATTTTATTGAAAATATTCGACAAGTTTACAAAAAGCTACAAGATTCCTTATTGGAATTAATTAAAGAGAAAAAGGAATATTATAAAATGTTAGGCTTCGATTTGTCCGAATATAATGTAATTATGGCGGATGATAAGTATGCGTATTTCCCAAAAGATTTCTACAAAAACTACCAAGCATTTAACAGTGTTTCCTTTGAAGCTTTAGAGAAGAAAAAAGGAGTTACCAAAGCAAAAAAACACACTTCTTATTACTACCAACCGATTTCTTATGAGAATTACGACATCGTATTAAACGCAGCAATTTTAGAACCTGTGATTCAAGTAGGAATGCATATTAAATTGGTCTACTCGCCAAAACCAAAAGAGCAAAAACCAGCGCCAAAAACAGAAATAAAAACCGAGCACAAGTATTATGTGATTTCTCCTGACGGAAAAATTGATGTAAAAGAATTAAAGTCGAACTAATTTTAAAAAACAAAGACATGAAAAAATTAAATGTAGTATTAGCAAGCGCGCT
This sequence comes from uncultured Kordia sp., assembly GCA_964351775.1. Classification (GTDB taxonomy): domain Bacteria; phylum Bacteroidota; class Bacteroidia; order Flavobacteriales; family Flavobacteriaceae; genus Kordia. The sequence continues at coordinate 2,624 of CAYGPQ010000038.1, forward strand.
GCTTCTGACAATGGCTTGCAAAGGAAATTCAAAAACAGACACCGCTTTATTGAGTGAAACTAAAACTGAAATGGTGGCAGACACACAAATTCTGCAATCAAAAAAACAACATACCATTAAAGTTGCTTTATTGTTAGACACCAGTAATAGTATGGATGGATTGATTCATCAAGCGAAAGCACAATTGTGGGAAATCATTAATGAGTTGTCGTATGCGAAATGTGACGGCGAGAAACCGATGTTGGAAATTGCGTTGTACGAGTATGGAAACGACAATTTACCATCTTCAGAAGGTCATATCCGTCAAGTGTTGGCGTTTAGCAGCGATTTGGATGAGATCTCTGAAAAATTGTTTTCGCTCACTACACGTGGCGGAAATGAGTTTTGCGGGCACGTGATTCAGACTTCTATAGATCAATTGGATTGGGGAACTAATCCTAAAGATTTGAAACTCCTTTTTATTGCAGGAAATGAACCGTTTACACAAGGAACCGTGAGTTATAAAGATGCCATTACGAATGCTTGTGAGAAAGACGTTGTTATCAATACTATTTTCTGTGGAAACTACGAACAAGGAATTTCGGGCATGTGGAAAGATGGTGCTGTTTTAGGAAAAGGTGATTATATGACCATTGCACACACACAAACCATTGTGTATATAAAAACGCCATACGATCAGAAAATTATGGAATATAATACTCGACTGAACAAAACGTACATTGCGTATGGAAGTCAAGGTCGTGTAAAAATTGCCAAACAAGCAACACAAGATTTTAATGCAAATTCTATCAATGAAGAAATTGCCGTTGATAGAGCGGTTTCAAAAAGTTCTAGTTTTTATACAAATTCTTCGTGGGATTTGGTGGATGGAATTGCCAACGATTCAGTAAAACTCGATGAACTAAGCAAAGATGAATTGCCCGCTGAATTGAAAGGAAAGTCGAAAGCACAAATTTTAGCATACGTAAAAAAGCAACAAGAAGAACGCAAAAAGATTCAAAAAGAAATTCGCGAATTGGACACACAGCGTAAATTATACATTGCAAAACAATCTAAAGATGGTACTAAATCCGATTTGGAAAGCGCCATGATTAAAGCGATTAAAACACAAGCGGCGCGTAAGAATTATGTATGGTAATTTAGATCGCTTTCGCTGTTAGATGTTAGACTTTATCGAAATCGAAGTATAGCCATGTTATTATTCTAGAATAAAGAATCAAGAGTTCGGTAGTTAGTATCGAGCTCTTTTTAATTGAATAACGTGAGTTCGATATAAGAGAATTGCTTAATCTCGATACAAAATTCTTCCAGAATTTCACTCGATTTGACGTAATTCTAATTCAAAAAACGTCAATTCGAGTATTTTTTGATAAAAAAATGTATCGAGAATAGTTTTTTAAATCACTAAAAGCTTATCTCGAACTCACGTTGAATAAGAATGAAGTATTGAATTTATATCAAATCTTAGATCCCGCTTTCAGCGGGATTAATTCAACTTACAGTGTTAAGTACGCCTTTTCAGGCTTCTTAACACTGAGTTTCATTAAAAAGAAAAAGGCTTGCAATGATTTGCAAGCCTTTTATATATATGGTTGTGTATTGCTTAATTGTTAATCGCAGGACAGTTACAATCGTATGGCTCTCTACTGCTTCCAAAGTCATATCCTAAGGTAAGTTGGTGAAAACCTCCGTTTGATAAGACTAGTGAATTTGCTTGATATGAATAGGTATACGCAAACATAAATTTATTATAGTTGACACCTACAAATGGGGTAATGTATTGTAATTTTTGGTTGTCAATTTGTGTTCCGTTGACAAATTCAGCGCCATCTAAACTTCTTCTGTATGATAATCCTCCCCAAACAGTTCCAAAATCCATACTTCTATAGACTTTAATGTTTGCATCAATGGAAGATTCTTGGGTTTCATCTGTGTATTGAAACATAAAAGAAGGCTCATATTTCCAATCGCTACCGTAACCGCCAAAAACATATCCGGCAGACGCTAAATAACGACGTTGATTTTTTGATTCGAATTCTTGAGAGAATAAATCTCTTTTGGTTGGCAACGCGTTTTTGATGGTTAAATGCGCATAAAAATCTAAAAAGTAGTACGACGCACCAAAGTCTACATTAAAATAGGTAGCATTTGCTTGTGTTCCACCAATAATTGGATCGGGGTTGTTGATAATATCAAAACCTGTTTCATCTAAGGTACCTTGCGTAAATCCTGTACTGATTCCAAAAGATAATTGATTTAGGTCTACTCGGTTTCTTGAAAGCAATAAATGATAGGCAAAGGTTAAATAAGCACCTTGTTGTGAAAAGTTACCATTTGCATCATTGTATACAATTGCTCCAAATCCTACTTTGTCGCCAACTCTAGTATTAAAACTTAATGTTTGCAAAGATGGTGCATCATCAACGTCAAACCATTGTTGTCTTGCTGTCAATCTGAGTTTTGAGGTAGTAGAGGCGCCTGCCATTGAAGGATGGATGAGGTACAAATTATCTGAAAGATAATCTACATAGACCGGAAGTCCATCTTGCGAAAAAGAACATTGTACTCCAAATGCGATGGCAACAATAGCTAAGTATTTTTTAAAATTCATTAGTGTTTATCTTTTTATGTAAAAAATGATCAATACATATATTCATTGTATTGAACACTCAATGCTACTTATTATTTGATAACGAGGCCTTTTATATGTTGTGTTTCAGTTAGTTATATGCAATACCCCTGTATTTAGGTGTTTTTACATGGTAAAATGCTACACATTTGGTCAAATATATAAATTATTTGATAAGTATGTAATTCTTATCTCAATTTATTACGCAATGTTAGCCACAAGATTCTTATTTTAACAAAACAAGAGTCATCTGCAACTATTTTAAAGGCGCCAATTTATTAAAAACGTAATTATTCCTTTATTATTTTAACATAAAATATAAAAATAATTCAAAGTCAGGTTCACAATAGAATAATTTACACGATAGCATTTACAGAATACAGCGATAATGGTTACTTTTGTAAAAAAAATAACGCCATGAGTGGTATTACGATACATATAGAAAAAACAAGCAATCCGGCAATTGTAAAGTTTGAAGCAAGTTCATTTATTACGCGACATACTAGTTACGAGTTTAAGAATATTGATGATGCAAAAGATTCGCCATTAGCGCAGCAATTATTTTACCTTCCATTTGTAAAAACTATTTTTATTTCTGGAAATTTCATCGCTATTGAGCGCTACAATATTGTTGAATGGGAAGACGTACAAGATGCAGTTGCGGAACAAATTCAAAACTATATTAATGAAGGCAAGGAAATTATTAGCGAATCGGCAACACCAAAGAAAGTTGTTCCAGTAACAATTTATGCGGAAAGCACGCCAAATCCAACTGTAATGAAGTTTGTTTCTAATAAGAAAATTGTCGATCGGATTTTCGAATTTAAAAATATTGATGAAACAAAATATGCGCCTTTAGCACAAGCATTATTTCATTTTCCATTTGTAAAAGAAATCTTTTTAGATAAGAATTACATTTCTATTACAAAGTACGATATGGTGGAATGGAATGATATTACGATGGAAATTCGTGAATTTATCCGCAATTATATTCATGAAGCAAAAGAAATCATCTCAAAAGATATTCCTGTTGAACAAAAAGAAAAAATTCAGCTTTCAGACGAAAATTTTGAAGCATTGGACGACATTTCTAAAGAAATTATAAATATTTTAGAAGAATACATCAAACCAGCTGTAGCTAGTGATGGTGGAAATATTATGTTTGATTCGTACGATCCGGTTTCTAAAGTGGTTAAAGTAGTATTACAAGGCGCTTGTAGTGGTTGTCCATCCTCCACAATGACCTTAAAAAGTGGCATTGAAAATACGCTAAAAAGTTTGCTAGAAGGCAAAGTAAGCGAAGTGGTTGCCATAAATGGGTAAGCACAAGTTTTCATAATTGAAAGAATTAGCGTAATTTGACGTTCTAATTTATTTTTTAACCTTTAAAAACACCCATATCATGGCAGTATTAAAAGTAATTGAAGTACTTTCAAATTCTAAGAAAAGTTGGGAAGATGCAACAGCAAAAGCTGTAAAACAAGCTTCTAAATCCGTAAAGAACATTAAATCAGTGTATGTACAAGAGCAAAGTGCTATTGTAGATGGTGATGCAGTAGTGGAATTCCGCGTAAACTTAAAACTTACTTTTGAAGTAAAATAAACTAGTTTACCTATCATATATATGAAAAGCGTTGTCAGTTATTGCCAACGCTTTTTTTTATCTTCATAGATTTTCCATATCTTCCACTTATGAAAACTCTACAAACCATCCTTATTGCGCTTGTCGCGATTGAACATGTATACATTTTATATATAGAAATGTTTTTATGGACCCAACCTAAAGGCATGAAAACCTTCGGGTTGAAATCGAAAACGTTTGCTGAAGAAACCAAAACCTTGGCAGCCAATCAAGGGTTGTATAACGGATTTTTAGCCGCAGGTTTATTTTGGTCATTATATACCAAAGACGTTTCTGTGAGTTTATTTTTCATCATCTGCGTGTGTGTTGCGGCACTTTATGGCGCATATTCTACCAAAAGCAAACGGATTTTAATAGTACAAGGAACGCCTGCTTTTATTGCCTTGATTGTAATTTTAGCAGGAATGTATCTTTAATATTTATTAAAATATTGCAATTATTGTCCTACAACAGATTTTTAATACAATTTGTAGAAGGCATGAAAATTTGCACTTAATTCTATCCTTAAGTTATTCGTTTTTTTAATTTTACGCCATCAAAAAAACTACATATATCATGCAAATAAATCCTGAAGTACAGACAAAAGTTGAAGCTAGCAAAGATTGGTTCACTCAGTTTAAAGAAATTATCGTTGAATATGGTACGCAAGTAATAGCTGCATTGATTATTTTAATTGTTGGTCTATTCGTCATCAATATGATGGTGCGATTGGTAAAACGCGTCATGAAGAAACGCGGAATTGATACCACATTACAGAAGTTTCTAGGCAACTTACTCGGCTGGACATTAAAGATTTTATTGTTTGTCGTTGTTGCGTCCAAATTGGGTATTGAAACTACTTCATTCGCGGCGGTTATTGGAGCTGCTGGTTTGGCTATTGGACTGGCATTACAAGGTTCACTAGCAAATTTTGCTGGTGGCGTTTTAATCATGATTTTTAAGCCGTTTAAAATTGGTGATTTGATTGAAGCACAAGGAATTATAGGTGTTGTAAAGGAAATTCAAATTTTTACAACACAATTAAATACGCCAGGAAATAAGTTGGCAATTATCCCAAACGGATCATTGTCTAATGGAAATATCCTCAACTATACTGCGGAAGGAACACTAAGGGTTGACCATGTAATTGGTGTTTCGTATGACGCAGATATTAAACAAACTAAAGATATATTAATGAAGGTTTTGACATCAAATCCTAAAGTTTTAAAAGAACCTTTACCAACCGTAAATGTTTCAGCATTAGCAGATAGTTCTGTAAATTTTGCCGTACGTCCTTGGGTAGCAGCTCAAGACTATTGGGATGTGTATTTTGAAGTTTTAGAAGATGCCAAAAATGCTTTAGATGCTGCTGGAATTGAAATTCCATATCCACATAGTGTTGAGATACAGAAAAAAGGATAGGTTAGACAATTAGACAATTAGACAATTAGACAATTAGACAATTAGACAAAATTAAAATATTATTTCTTTTTGGGTTTTGTGACGACGAAATCTTTTAAATAATACGGTTCAAAATAAGCGACATCTTCGGTGTCGTTTTTCTTGTGCTTATCCCTTCCAATGGCAATCATACGCTTGGCAGATGGAAAGTAAATTTCATCATAGAAAACAGCATTTTCGTGTGTGATAATTCCTTTGCACTTCTCGGCTCCGTTTCCGATGAAGTGTACTTTTCCTTTTGCTAAATAGTCCGAAAACGAATCTTCTGTGATAATTTCCGCTTTTGTTTCTCTGATTTGTTCATAATTTGAATTAAATACAGCCGAATAGACTTCCATACGGCGTGCATCTAGTAACGGAAGTACGAACCCTTCTTTAACTTCAATGGAACGCGCTAAGATCTCTAAACTCTCTATAGCGATAAGTTCTAGGTTTGAAGCAAAACACAATCCTTTTGCCGTAGAAACACCAATACGTAATCCTGTATACGACCCTGGACCTTTCCCAACTACTATCGCAGCTATATCAGCTGGTTGTATTTGTGCAGTTTCATACGCTTCTTTGATAAATACGTGTAGTTTTTCAGCGTGTGAATAGTTTTTATCATTTTCTTCTTTGAAATATAAAATTTCATCATCATCTGCTAAACAAACCGAACAATTGGTGGTTGTGGTTTCAATGTATAATCGTAATGCCATTTGATTTCAATTATTTTTTGCAAAAGTAAAGTGTATTCTATCTTAGGACAAACTCTGAACTAAAAAATATTCTTTTGAATTTGAATTATTTCAACAGACTCCGCTTTTCAGCGAAGTTAATTCAACTTACAATGTTGAATACGCCTGAATAGGCTTTTCAACCTTGAGTTTCATTAAAGTAAAAAAGCATCAACCCTTTTGAAAGTATTGATGCTTTTTTATACGTTTTGTTTTTTTTATTTCAAGTCTGTTAATGGTAATCCAAAATAGAATTCTAATATTTTTAATCTAAAGATGTAATCAAATTTTGTGCGAACCACATCTGATTCAGCACTTTCCAAGCGTTGTTTTGATTGACTGAAATCAAACGAATTCATCATACCTTCATTGAAACGTTCTGTTGAATATTTGTGTGCTTCTCTTCGTGATAGTAATGTTTTTTCAGCAGCTTCATAAGCTTTTAAAGCTCCTTTTGTATCGTTGTATGCCTGGTTAACCGTTGCTTCTAAGTCGATTTTGACTTGCTCCAAGCTAAATTTTGCTCTTTCAATAGCAACTTCATTACGACGTACATTGTTACGCGCACTAAAGCCATTTAAGATAGGAATGTTTAAACGCAAACCGAATGAGTGGCTTTTGTTATCAGAAATTTGATCGAAAAATGGATTTGTTGAGAATAACTCACTGTTAAAGTACGTTGTGTTGAATCCGTAGAATCCTGAAAGGCTAGGCAGTCTTGCACCTTTGGCAATTTTTAAATCGTATTCAGCCAATTCAATATTTGATTCTGATATTTTTACATTGTTACGCACTTCCAACGATTTCTCGAAAATTTGTCTTGGTGTATTGTTCATGATGGTCGTAGACGGAATCATGTAATCACCTTCTGCAATATCAAAATTATCATAATCATTAATTAATAGTAATTGCGCTAAGGCTATTTTTGAAAACCGCAGTGCATTTTCAGCATTTACAATTTGTTGTTCTTGGGTTGCAGCGTTTGCTTCTATTTCTAAGGCATCACCTTTTGGCACCACACCTTCTTTTACCAACTCATTGGTTCGCTGTAATTCTCCCATCGTTACCGCGTATTGCGCTTGTAATACTTTTAGTGATTCCTTGTTGAATAGAATTTGTAAAAAGTTTTGCACTACTTGCAGTGATGTATTGTCTTTGATATCATCTAATTGATATTGGTTAGCCAAGAGCGCCAAATTTGCTCTGTGCAGTCTATTCACATTTTGTAATCCATTGTAGATATCAATTCCAACATTCAATGATCCACCTGAATTTTGCTGCGTTGCCGTTACAATTTGTCCTGTTAATGGGTTTTGACTCAAACCAATATTCCAAGAATGTGATACGGAGGCATTTACTGTTGGTAAAAAGTTACCGATGGCATCACTTTTATTTATTTCTGTGTTTTTTCTATCTAACTCTGATTGTTTGATAGAAATATTATTTTCTAGCGCATAATCAACACATTCCTTTAATGTCCAACTTTTCTGGGCATTAGCAGTAGTAATTGTTCCCGCGATGAGTATGATGTATATAAAAACTTTTTTCATGTGTACTTTTTATAATGTTTTGGTATTGGTATTAGTCATTTACTTCATCTTCGTCTTCACTATCAGGCGATTTTTCATCGTCTTTCTTTGCCGCCTTTATATTCCAAACTTTGATTTTATCCTCTACTTTTAAACCCGAAATAATTTCAATATTTTTCCCATCAGAGATTCCTAATTCAATAAATCTCTTTTCAAATTCTTGCTCTCCTATTTCTACTTCTACATAGGGTTTGTCTTCATTATCGGCGTCAAATCGCAACAATCCTTCATCTATTACTAAGATATCTTCTTTTTTCTCTAATTCAATAGAAGCATTGGCACTATATCCAGCTCTGATAAAATAGTTGTCATCTAAAGCAACATCTGCTTTTATTTTAAATTGTACCGCGCCACTTTCTTCGACTCCTTTTGGTGCTACAAATGTGAGTTTGGCAGCAAATTCTTTGTCTTCAATGGCTCCTAAACTCACGGTTAATTCTGAGTTAGGTTTTAGTTTTCCAACTTCTGCTTCATCTACTTTTCCTTCGAAAATCATTTTTCCTAAGTCCGCAATGGTTGCAATACTTGTTCCTGCATTAAAGGTATTACTTTCAATTACTTGATCTCCTTCTTTTACAGGAATCACTAAAATAGTTCCTGAAACTGTTGCTCTAATATTTGTATTTGCAGCAGTACCTCCTACAGATCCTTTTTTGATAATTTGCAAATCACTTTGTGCATTCCGCACTTCTTGTTTTGATTGATTGTATGAAAGTTCGGCTCTTTCAAAATCTTGACTTGAAATAATTCCTTTGTCAAAAAGAGTTTTATTTCTGTCATAAGAAATTTTAGCGTTATCTAAAACAATTTGAGTGTTTTGAATTCTATTTTTTGCGCTGTTGAGTGATTGTTCATTTGGCACCACTTTAATTCGTGCAATTAAATCACCTGTGTTGATTTTATCGCCTTCTTCCACATATATTTTTTCAATAATTCCAGAAATTTGAGGTTTTATTTCAACTTCATCTTCAGGTATTACTGTTCCGGCTGCAACCGTTTTTGTAATGATGGTGGATTTGAAAGGTGTTGTTGTTTCAAATGTTTCTATACTTTTCTTGTTAGAATTGATAAAGTATGATGCAGCTCCAAATGCTCCTAAGATAAGTACTATTAGTAATAGGATTAATAAAACTTTTTTCATAATGTTACTTCTTGAGTTTTGGTGTTGATTGATATTGTCTTTATTCTTCATTGATACTATTATTATTATTCTTCTCTTAATGCTTCAATAGGTCTGACACTTACGGCTCTTTGCGCTGGAATGAGTCCTATGAGTGTTCCTAACACGACCATAAGAGCTATTGCCATTCCTATATATTCTAAACTTACTGTTGGATTCACAAATGGAAAATCATCTAAATTTTCAGCCATATTACTTAAACTAGATAATAATAATCCGCCAACGGTCATTCCAAGAATTCCTGCTACTAATGTTAAGAATACTGATTCTAAAACAATTTGTCCACGAATTTCTCCTGGTGTTGCTCCTATTGCTCTTCTGATTCCAATTTCTTTGGTTCGTTCTTTCACTGTAATCAACAGAATGTTTCCAATGGCAATGACTCCTGCAAGTATCGTTGCAATTCCAACGACGAGTGCTGTAAATTTTAATCCTTTGATGAATCCTGTAATTTTACCAAACATTTCTCCCAAATTGGCAGCTCCGAAGGCTCTTTCGTCATCAGGATGTACAGAGTATCTTCTTTTTAGCAATGCTTTTGTTTTTTCTTCTATAGCAACAATGTCTTCATCGGGATATCCCGCAATTACCATCCAACTAATTCTATTTCCTGTGTTGAATACTTTTTTGAATGTCGTAAATGGAATAAAGATTGAATCATCTCCTTCAAAGAAATCCGTATTGTTTCTTTTGTATACACCAACTACTTGAAAGTACATATTACTTATTTTGATATATTTCCCAACAGGGTTTTCATCTTTTGCAAATAATTCTGTTTGAATACGTTCTCCGATGACACATATTTTACGTTTGTCATCAATGTCTTTTTGGTTGAGAAAACGCCCTTCTCTTATTTTCTTTTTTGAAACCATATCTATCACTGGATAATCGCCAAATACTTTGTAATTTCCAGATTTTAGATTGTGGACTACTAACGGCGGTGCGCCTTCAAAAATGCCCTTTGCATTTCTGGGTGCTACAAATTGTACACCTTCAATTTGATTGGCAATTCTATACACATCACTTAGTTCTATTCGGACACTTCGATCTCTATTAAAGCCTCCATACGGAATTCCTGTTCGTTGTCCCCAAAGAAATATACTATTGGTTGCTAATCCTTTAAAGTTGGCTTCAAATCCATTTTCCATTCCTTTAGCTGCACCCTGCAATCCTATAAAGAGTAAAATTCCCCAAAATACACCAATGATCGTAATCGTAGTTCGTAATTTATTTTTACGAATCGATCCGAATATTTCTTGCCAAGTATCTCTTGTGAATATAAATCTCATTTGTTTGGTTTGGTTTGTTTTTTATATCGCTTATTTCGTATTATTCATCTCTTAGTGCTACAATTGGTTTTACTCTAGCGGCTCTTCTTGCAGGAATATATCCAGCAATGAGTCCTGATAAGATTAATATCACCGTTGCAAAAATAATGGTTCCTTGACTTACATTTGGATTGGTAATAAACCAGTCTTCCAATTTATTCCCCATGGAATTGAGAATGAAATTACCTATCACTAATCCTATATATCCAAATATCATGGTGATCACCATCGTTTCTTGCAAAATCATGCCGACTACGGTACTTGGTTTGGCTCCCAATGCTTTTCGGATTCCGAGTTCTTTAGTGCGTTCTTTTACGATATACACCATAATGTTACTAATTCCAATGACACCAGCGAACAAGGTTCCAAGTCCTATCCAAAAGACGATAATTTGTAATACGTTTGCCAACTGTAAGTTTTGCTCTAAATCTTCAATGACATTTTGAATATAGATTCCGTTTTGATCGCTTGGTGCTATATTGTGTTTGTCTTTTAATAGTGTTTCAATGTCTCTAGAAAGTCTACGCGCACCATTTGCACCGATTGCCAAATTGTACGACAATACGATTTCATCAATGACATCCGTATTTTTATAAATTAATTGAACCGTGCTTACAGGCATGTATATGTTGCGTTCTTCTCTATCGCCACTACCTTCATCACTAAAAACACCCACCACGATGTAGATTATTTTATTTAGTGAAATATATTTTCCTACTGCATTTTCATTCCCAAATAAGTCTTTTTCTACCAAACGTCCTATGACAACAACTCTAGCATCGGTATTGATATCATGTTCATTGATATATCTTCCTTTTTCTACCTCTGTTTTTTCTAAGTATTTATGCTCAGGGTGTACAGCTCGCACATTGTATGTTCCGTACTCGCTTTTGTATTTGGCGTTTACATTTTTGTATATACGTGCCGTAGTATATTCTATTCGATCTCCAAATTTTTCTTCGAGAAGTGCTAAATCTTCATTTTTAAATTCAATACGTCTATTTTCCTTAAAGCCTTTAAATGGCTTGGTAGCGAAGCCAGGATATACAAATATGGTGTTTTGCGCATCGTCTTGGAAGAAGTTATAGAACGTATTTTTTAATCCGTTTCCCATTCCAAATAAAACGGTAAATATCAGAATACCTAGCGTTACTGTAAAACCTGCTAACAGCGTTCTCAGTTTATTTTTATTTATGGTTTGGAATATTTCTCTCCAACGATCTAAATCAAACATGTTGTGAAGCCCTTATTTGTTCTACAAATTTATCTTCTACAATTTTACCATCTTTTAGCATTACTATTCTCTTAGTCATGGCAGCGATGTCACGCTCGTGTGTTACGACTAGTATCGTTTTTCCTTCGTCATTAATTCCTTGCAGAAATTCCATGACTTCATACGAGGTTTTGGTATCTAGTGCACCTGTTGGTTCATCGGCAAGTAATACTTTAGGTTCAGAAGCTAGTGCGCGCGCAATGGCTACACGTTGTTTTTGCCCACCAGAAAGTTCACTTGGTAAGTGATGTGCCCAATCTGCTAACCCAACTTTTTCTAAATAGTATAATGCTTTTTCTTTTCTAAGTTTTCTCGAAAGTCCTTGATAGTATAAAGGCAATGCTACGTTTTCCATAGCATTTTTATAGTTAATTAAGTTGAAGGATTGAAAGATGAATCCTAAGAATTTGTTGCGATATACCGCAGCTTTCTTTTCACTCAAGTTTTTGATAGGAACATTATCTAATTTGTAGGAGCCTTTTTCAGCTTCATCAAGCATTCCGATAATGTTTAGTAGTGTAGATTTTCCTGAACCAGAAGAACCCATTATTGAGACAAATTCTCCCTCTTTTATATTGAGATTGATTCCTTTTAGTACGTGAAGATGGTTACTTCCCATACGATAAGATTTATGCAATTCGTCAATTTGAATCATAATTGGTGTGATGTTAGTTGTACAATATTACATATTTGCTGGTACAACTATTATTAATATTGTGTTAATCTTATTTTATGGCAAAGCCATTATATATAAGACTAGCTAAGTATGATTTCGTTACAAAAAAATTATACTTTTTTTTCTGCCGTTTTTTTATTGTAGGTCTTATAGATGTAAATTCCTAATGTTGCCACTAATATGTATGGAATTGCCATTAGATATACAATGCCATTATTTACACCTTTTGCTTGTGAAAGATCTGACTCTGATTCCAACACCGCTCTACACATAGCGCATTGCGCTTCGAGTGACACTACACTCAGCAACAGCAGTATTAGTATGATGTATTTTGTTTTCATTTAAACGTGAGTGTAATATGGTGAAATCATTAGGTATACAACAACCCCTGTGATGGCTACATATAACCAAATTGGAAATGTAATTTTCGCTATTTTTTTATGCTTGTCAAAACGTTTTGCCAATGCTTTTACATAAGTAATTAACACTAATGGAATAATGGCGATACTCAACACGATATGTGTGATTAAGATAAAGAAATACACACTTTTGATAATTCCTTCACCACCAAATTTTGTGGATTCGGAAGTCATGTGATACGCAACGTACATTCCTAGAAATACTACTGAAAGTCCAATACACGTTTTCATTAAACCTTCGTGCAGTTTGACTTTTTTATTTTTGATCGCGATTACGGCCGAAACTAATAAAACTGCTGTAATTCCGTTAATGGTTGCATAAATTGGTGGCAAAAACATTAATGGGGTTGCATTTGGTATTTTTACACCAAATAAAACGGCTACCACTAGTGGAATTGTAATGGATAAGATAATGATCCACTTTTTGTATTTTTTTTCAATGTCGTTTGTAGCTTCCATAAACTGAAATATTTATTCTTCTTCTAATAAATTTTTGATGTCTTGTTTTAACATTTCCACTTCTTTCTCGTCCGTTCCTTGGTAGTAAATTTTAGGATTCCCATGATTGTCTTTTCGAGAACGAATAAATCCGTTTTTATCCACTAATGCAAAGTATCCTTGATGCTCAAATCCGCCAGCAACTTCTGGATTAATTCCTGCAAAAATATTGAATCCTGTATTTGATAGCGCATGAATTTTATCCAAATCGCCTGTTAAGAAATGCCAGTTGAGCGATTTTACGCCGTAGCGTTCTGCATATTCTTTTAATACTTTTGGCGTATCATTTTCAGGATCGATGGTAAAAGAAGCAATAGCAAAATCCTCACGTTCGTGAAATTCATCATCTAGGAGGCGCATATTTGTATTCATCACAGGACAAATTGTTGGGCATGTGGTAAAGAAAAACTCCATGACGGTTACTTTTCCTTTGAAATCTAAATTTGAAATTTCTAAACTGTCTTGATTTGTAAATAAAAAATCGGGAACACTACGTGCTTTTCCATTGATTTCTAAAAATAATAGTTTTTTGTTTCGCTCTGTTCCTTCAATATTCATTCTGTCTTTTTCAACAGTTGAACCATTTTTTATTCTTTCTACAATTTTAGGAACGAAAATGATTCCAAAAACTAAAATTATCAACGCGATTCCTATGTATGAATAGTTGTTTTTCATGTTAATTCGTTTTTTTTAAATCTTCTTTACGCCTGTCTTCTGAGTTTTCTTTCTTAGATGCTCCTCGACTTTCTTCAAATAGAATCCGAATGTCATCCGTCATTTTCCCAGAAAGTTCTGAAATAATGATGGTATTGTAGCCGTACAACATGTATGGCTCTGTATTCTCTCGTAGTTCAACTTTAGAGCGATCGTCAAAACGTCCACGAAGGTTTCTGTCTTTATCTATAATATACACAAAATCGGAACTGAGATATCCGTCTAATCTTAAAGGTGATTCTAGTCCTTCAAAGATTCTGACTAGTTCTTCTTCTTCAACTTCCACAAAATTCCACGATTTCAATTCGTCTGCAAAGCGACTGATTTCATATTTAAGACTTTTTATTTCTTCTTCTTGTCCAGGTGTAACGAGCATTACAATTTGAAAATGTTTGAAGCCACTAAAACGTTTGTATATTTTTTGATTCAGATTTAATACATTAATTTCTCTGTCTTTCACATTTCCACCGAGAAATCCAAGAATCGTAATTTTGCTTTCAAACTGGATCGTATCTTTCTTTTCAAGTGATTTGTAGTTGACAATTTCGGGAACTTTTGTTTTGATGATTGGAAGCGGCGTGTAGTTGTGCTTAGTAAAAAGCAACACAAGCACGATGGTTACGGGCAATAAAAATAGAATTCCTAATATGAGCTTCTTTTTCATCTGTATATTTTAAGATTGTGATCCGTTTGCTTGAAGTTATACACCATTATTTTAATACTCCCAAAATGGAATGGTTTTGACTTATTTTAAACGAAAACTTTATGGAGTACAAAAATAAAAATCGATTTGCTATTAAACGCTATAATCTTTTCTTTTTTTTACTTTTAAAAAGAATGAACAATTTAATTTCTACTTTGTAAAGAGTGAACAAAATTGCTAATTATAGTGTATAAAAAAAGGCAGTGTAAAAACTGCCTTTCGTATCTTTTTTTATGTATTTTAAAAGTCCCATTTAACGAAACCATTCGTTTTGATACCTTCAATATATATTGCTTCTTGTAATAATATAAAAAGCAAGTAACAGATTAAGAAAATAGCGGTCCAAACAACGGCTCTTCTTAAAGAACTTGTTTCATCACGCAAGTGCATAAAGTCCCAAGCAATATAATATGCTTTTACTAAGGTTAGAATGATGAAAATCCAGTTTAGCAATTTCATTCCTAACAGATAATTCTCTGTAAGGAAAGCTGGTTTTACAATACCAAATCCAACTTCTATAATTGTTATGATAGATAAGAAGATCAATACGCCCCAAATTTTCTGAACGTTTGATTTAAACTTTAAAGTTCCTCTAAATATTGCTAATTTATGTGTGTTATCGTGTCCCATGATACTATGAAAATCTTTCGTGCTTTTTTAATATTAAACTAGGTAGAAGAATGTAAATACAAATACCCAAACTAAATCTACAAAGTGCCAGTAAAGTCCAACTTTTTCTACCATTTCGTAGTTATTCTTTCTTCTTTCGTACGTTCCTAAAATTACGTTGAAGAAGATAATAATATTGATTAATACTCCTGAAAATACGTGGAATCCGTGGAATCCTGTAATGAAGAAGAAGAAATCAGCGAATAATCTGTTTCCGTATTCATTGTGGATAAGATTTGCACCTTTTACATATACAACAGCATCTTGTAAAGCTTTTATAGATTCCGCTCTTGTCAATACTCCTTTTTGCCCAGTTTGATCAGCATTTACATACTTACTTTCAAAGCGTTCAGCTTTTGCAATACTTGCAGGATCTCCAGAAGCTTTTAAGACTTCGATATTTGGCATTAACTCTTGCGTTCGTACGGCTAAGTTTGCTTTTGCGTTGAATCCTGTAACAACATCCTGAACTGAATATGCAGGCAATGCAGATTCTGATACAAACCAGAGTCCATCTTTACGTTCGTGCTGTACTCGCTCTTTATGAGAAGCGGTTGCAAAATCTTCTACGGAAACTCGGTGCATTTTTTCATCGCCTTCCGCCAAATTCGTATCTACAAATTGAAGTATTTGCCCACCTTTGGTTTCCAACGCTCCATAAGATCCTTGGATAAAGTTTGTCCATTCCCAAGCTTGTGAGCCTAAGAATATTCCTCCGCCAATAATGGTTAAAAACATATACAGCGTTACTTTCTTCTTATCCATGTGGTGACCAGCATCTACGGCTAATACCATCGTCACAGAAGAAGCAATTAATATAAATGTCATTAATGCAACGAAGTACATTGGATGATCTCCGTGAAAAAACGGAAAGTGATTGTACACTTCATCGGCAATTGGCCAAGAATCGATGAACTTGAATCTTGAGAATCCGTACGCAGCTAAAAATCCGGAGAATGTTAGCGCATCAGACAATAAAAAGAACCACATCATCATTTTTCCATAGCTGGCTTTTAGCGGCTCATTTCCGCCTCCCCAAACTTTACCTTCAGTACCTGTATTTGAAACAGTAGCTTTCATAAAAAGTATGCATTTTTAAAAAATTGTTCAAATTTACGTTTTTTTCTTATCTTAAGAAATATAAAAATAAAAACAAGAAGACCCATAGAAAATCTAGGAAATGCCAAAACATTGCACCTAGTTCTAAACCAAGTGTTTGTCCTTGTTTATACTTTTGTTTAAAATGATTATAAATTACAACTAGCAACACCAAAATACCAGCAGCAACGTGTAGTAGATGTGTGACTGTCACAATATACAAGAAAGAAGTGGTCACGGTACTACCTTTACCTGTGAAATAATAACCGCTTTCTATGATTTGATTGAACCCTACAAATTGTAAAATAACAAATGTAATTCCGAGTCCTAGAGTTGCTAATAAATATAGTGTTGTTGTTTGATGTAATCCTTTTTGAATGGCAATCTTTGCCATGTGAAATGTAACACTACTCGCTATAATTGCAAGTGTACTCATGAAAAAAGCCGTTGGCATTTGAAAGTCTTTTAACCAATCGGGACGTTCTTGACTTACAATGTACGCGCTTGTTAATCCAGCGAACATCATAAACATACTAATCATAGCAAACCACAACATCATTTTCTTTGATCTATCTTGCTTTTCTTGAAATGTTCCTTGCGTTAAATCCATAGTTTACTGTAAAAATTTATCTATAACAAATAGTATTTGTATCAACGTAATATAACCAACACTTGCTAACATTAATGCTTTTGCAGATTTGTTGTCCATATTTTTATATAATTTGATGGCATAGTATAACAATCCAAGTCCTGTAATGAATACTAATATGGCTGCGATGATAGAAAGTTTCAATTCACCAGTAAGTCCGGTTACTGGAAATACTGAGACTAGAATTAACCAAACGGTATACATGATAATTTGCAAGGCAGTTGCTTTGTTCTTTTTTCCTGTTGGCAACATAAAGAATCCTCCTTTTTTGTAATCATCAAATAAAAACCAACCTATTGCCCAAAAGTGTGGAAATTGCCAAAAGAATTGAATCATAAAAAGTGTCCCAGGCTCTATTCCAAAATTTCCTGTAGCAGCTACCCAACCTAACATAAATGGAATGGCGCCTGGCAACGCACCCACAAATACCGCTAACGGTGTTTTTGTTTTCAACGGCGTGTACACACATGTGTATAGAAAAATGGAAATTGCCCCAAACATCGCTGTTTTAGGGTTTATAGTATATAAAATTGCAATTCCTGCGAGTGTAAATACGGAGGCAATTATGAAAGCAGTAGTTACAGACATACGACCTGCTGGAATAGGCCTGTCTTTCGTACGATCCATGAGTACGTCTAAATCACGTTCAATAATTTGATTAAAAGCGTTGGACGCACCAACCATAAAATAACCACCTAAAGCAAGTAATCCTAGCACTTTAAAATCTACGCCACTTGCATCAACACCAAGTAAATATCCTGCTAAAGAAGAAAAAACAACACTAATTGCTAATCCTACTTTTGTGAGCTGTTTAAAATCTTCAATAATTGAAGCCAATGTGTATGTTCTTTTGAGTGTATTCAATCCCGTTTTCATCAACCTTACTAAATTCCTGCAAAGATAAAGTACTCATCCAATGTATGCAATGATTTCAAAGAGTTTTACGGCTTTTATGAATAGTTATTGTAATTCTATTTTTATCTTTGGAAAGGAAGCTCATTTTCAAACGACTACTATCAGAAATCTAAAACTTATGAAATTTTTAAAAATTATAGTACTCCTCACTTTTATCATGTCTGTTTCAATTGGGTTTGCCCAGAAGAAAGAAGTACAAATTAAAGTGAATAAGGTAACTGATAATGTGTTCATGCTCATTGGACAAGGTGGAAATATTGCCATTTCCGTTGGTGAAGATGGTGTGTTTATGATAGATGATCAGTTTGCGCATTTAACACCTAAAATTTTAACCGCAATTCAAACCGTTACTGACAAACCTGTTAGATTTTTAATCAATACCCATTGGCATGGCGATCATACCGGCGGAAACGAAAATATACAGAAAGAAGGCGCAGTGATTGTAGCACATGAAAATGTAAGAAAACGCATGAGTGTTGAACAGTTTAATAAAGATAGAAACAGAACCACGCCAGCATCTCCAAAAGAAGCACTGCCAGTGGTGACATTTTCAAAAGATGTTTCTTTTCATTTTAATGATGAAACCATTTTTATTTTCCATGTCCATGAAGCACATACAGATGGTGATGCGATGGTTTATTTTACAAAAAGCAATGTATTACACATGGGAGACACCTATTTTCAAGGAAAGTATCCGTTTATCGATTTGAATTCTGGCGGAAGCACACAAGGATATATTGCCGCAATAAAGAAAGCTTTACTATTGATCAATGAAGATACCAAAGTAATTCCAGGGCACAGAAATCTCTCTACCAAAGCTGAATTAGTATCATATCTAGAAATGCTTGAAAGTATTGAGAAAATTATCTCAGCAGAAATCAAAGCTGGCAAGACAGAAGAAGAAGTGACAAAAGACACCTCATTAACCAAAAAATATGACGATTTAGGCTATGGCGATTGGTTTATTTCTGGAGAAGTTTTGCGAAAAACGTTTTATAAAAGCTTACAAAAAGTCCAATAAGTTTTTAAAGTTTACAACAATCACTCCTGCAATTGCAAAAAACACACAGCCCAGTAGAAATACTGGGTATTCTTTTACAATATAGTTGGAACTTCTTCTCCTCTTATACACCGATAAATCAAGTGATTTATATCCTAAGTATATGAATGGCATAATTAATAAAAAAACGAAAAGTGTCTTAATCATTTTTAATGTAGGTTTGGTCGTACAAGAAATTTGGGTTTCTTGTGGTTTGTAATTATCGAGGCTATGGTAACAAACTTAATAAAAATAAAATAAAATATACCATTAAAAGTCAAAATACCAGTTAAAAATATCAGTTCTAATTCCAAAATTAAACCATGTTGTGTTTTCTTTGAAATTTACCAACGTATTTGCATCCGGATTAAAGCTTCTATAGGTAAGATTGGCAAATATTTTTAAGTTTGTTTTTGGATTTACAATGTACCCAACATTCAAATCTCCAATGAGTATGTTTGCTTTATTTCCTTGTAATAATTCTATTCCAGTATCACCAATTCTGTTATCATTATCAATATAGATGTCGCTTCCATAACTTGCAGGATCAATTGTTGGATCAAAATCTAATCCTCTTTGTCCGTAAATTAATTTAGCGCTTCCGTACCAACGTTTGTAGTTGTAACGTGCAATTCCGATGAGTTCACGGAAATTCGCACCCCATAAATGTGCTAATGACTGATTGTTATGCCCATAATTTGTAGCTATTTGGTTGTGCGAATAGGTGTATGGACGTACTTGATTGTATTCTAGTTGCAACAACAGATTGTCCACTTTGAATGCGTTGTAATATTTTGCACCTAGTTGAAAACCAAATTTATTTTTCCAACTTTGATTTCCTGCTTTGATATCGTTTAGCGAAAATTCATCTAAGATAAATTGACCATAGAAATTTACATCGTCATTCCATTTGTATTTAGAACTCAATCCTACGATAGCATTTCCCGATCGAGAACCTGTTGAAAACTCAATAGCTCTGTAAAATATGACTGGATTCACATAATTAATATCAAACCCACGATTGTTGTCGTTTTTCCAAATCACCGATTCAAACAAACCAATGTTTAGTTTTTTAGACACATTCCAACTCAAATAATGATTCGCAACGTATTTTGTGAGAAACGCTCCATCTTCGGTAACTTCTGGTCGTACATCGCGCAACCACATCCATGTATTGGTATATTTTATTTTCCAGAAAGATGTGTTTAGTTTTATAAAAGGAAATGGACTTACCGCATCGCTAACAAATAAGGAACGATATCCGTCACCAATAAAGTTTTTCCCGTGACCAAGCTGTACGTTAAACATTTTGTTTGGTGCATACGAAATGTATCCTTCCGCAACTGGATAATCATACGCATCTGTTTTAAATTCTTTAGCAATTCCGCGTCCCGGAATGATTGCAGGATTTCCTCCTGATGGTTTTATACTTTCTGCGTATCTATTGAAATAATCGGCAAATCGTCCTTGACTTTCAAATACCGTCGCTGAAAAGTTAAGTCCTTTCCCTAAACCACCTTGCACTTGAACACCTCTGGTATTATTATATGTATAATCAACTTCACCGCCAGTATTTTTACCCAATTGCAAATCCAAAATAGGATCTACTACAAACCAATAGTTTTTACCTTTGACCGTAACTAAATGTTCGTTCCAAAGTTTCCGTCCTACCCAAGAAGAAGCTTCCTTTTTAAGCGTTGTTTGTTGTGCATTAAAATCATAATAATTTGAAACGGTTTTGTATAAAAACGGTTTTGACGCTGTATGACTGTTAGTCCCAACTAGATTGATTTCTCTATCAAAATACGCGTACATATCATGTGAAAACGGAATGTTTAGATTGCTTTTATATAATTCATCTTGATAGGTTTCTAATTCAGCATCCACATTCTCAAATTCTTTTTTCGCCATAGCTTCTAAAGCATTTTCTTTTTCTTCAAGCGTTTTAGGACTTTCAATGGCATCCAAATTTTCTAGTGGAATGTTTAATTTCATCGTAAACTGCATATACGTCGTTCTTCCACTATATGTTGGTGCCGTAATTTTTGGAAGCAATTCAAAAACACGGTTTATTTCTGTTTTGAGTTCTTTATAAACCGCATCTACATACAAAACTTTAAATTTTCCTTCGTTGGTTACTTCAAACAATACAATCATTTCACCTGTATAATTTTCCGTACTGATGATTTCTGGTAGTTTAAAATTTGTGTTGATAAATGTTCGTAAGGTGGTATTGAAGCAGTTTTCCAGATTTGCAATTTCTACATTTTCACAGGCTGTAAATACAGGATACTTTTCATAATCGCTTACTGAAGTTGATATTTGCCCAAACGCGATTTGAAACACTAAAAATACAAGTATAAAAAGAGCCGTTTTTAGTCGGAACATATTTGGATGTTTTATAGGCTGGAAAGATACTTAAAATAGATTCATTACGTATAATTCTCGTGTTAGAATCTTAAAAAAGCACTTTCATTTTTCCAATATTTGAAAAAAATGAAAGTACTTTTTGGCTTTTTTACAAAAAAAAGAGTGGAAATTCTACGCTTTTTGACTTAAAAAAGCAAATTTACAACGATAATACACATTAAATAGGCTCAATAAAAGCTGTGTATGTTACTTTTTCGTATTTTTGCAATGTACTTTCTGATTAAATGACCTTTGTAAGTCTTGGTAACATTTACAAAAGGCTTTAAGTTGACACTTTTCATAATAATCGGTTTTAATGTTAATGTAATGATGTGTCACAGAAAGTATACCTAAAAAACCGAGTTAATAACTCGGTTTTCCTTTTTTTATATCCTATTTTTTTATTGTTTTAATCTACTTTAAAAACAATTGGTAGTGTATATTTTACTCTTACACCTTTATCATTTTGATTCCCTGGCATCATTTTTGGAAGCAATTTAATTACACGTTCCGCTTCTTTTTTAAGTTTTGGATGTGGCGCACGCGATTGAATTCCGACAACGTTTCCGTTTTCGTCAATCACAAAAAGTACATCAATACGTTTTACTCCTTCGGTCAAACCTAATTCTTGCCCCAAACCAGCATCAAATTTTCTACGAACATGCTTATCTATCATTTCAGACATACATTTTTTTCTTTCTTTTTTACTTTTGAATTTTTCACAACCTGGATAGATTGGCGCATTTTCAATAAAAGCAAAAGGAACTACTTCAATAGCTTCATCTTCATCTTCTGTAGGCACAGCATTTGGATCAAAAGGTTCTGTAACTTCTGTTGGCTTCGTGCTTGTTTCTAACACCTGCTTTTTAATGTCTTTGTCATCATCAACAGGAGTAAGTTTGTCAATAATTAGTGTTGGTGTAATTTTTGGCTCAGGCTCAATTTGTTTTACAACAACAATTTCTTCTTTAAAAACTGGCACATACGGGCTATCATCTTTGGCTATTAATTCTGCCGTAACAGCATCCGCAGCTTCCGTGGCTGTTTCCACTTGAAATACCGTGTAGACAATAAATAAACTCAGCGCGAGACTTACTGAGAATCGTAACAAAGGACTTCTTTCGATTTTTAAATCATTTTTTTTAGCAAGGTGACTTTCGTGTACACCCGTAGCATTCACATTTTCTGTGTGATTGACATTTTTCATATTAAATCGGTTTTAATGTTAATGTTCTGTTAACTACACAAGAAACGTACCAAAAAAGAAAGCCCGAGCAATTTGCCCGGGCTTTTATATATATTTTAAGTATTTTTTGAATTACTGTACTTTGAAAACGATTGGTAACGTATAGTTTACACCTACAGGTTTCCCTCTTTGTTTTCCAGGTTTCATTTTCGGCAAGCTTTTGATTACTTTTTCAGCTTCTTGCGCTAATTTAGGATGTGGTGCTCTTGAACGTACATCCGTAATATTTCCTTGTCTATCTATTTTGAAGACTACAAATATTTTTTGCACACCTTCTAAATCTAAATCAGAAGCAAGTTCTGTGTTAAATTTTTTGTTTACGTGTTTTTGCACTTGTTCTGACATACACTTTTTACGTTCCGCTTTGCTACTGTATTTTTCACAACCTGGAAATATTGGCGCATCCTCAATTACAGAGAAAGGTACATCTTCAATTACTTCTTCTTCTTCTTCGATTTCAACAGTTTCAACTTCCTGAATCACCTCTTCTTCAGATGTTTCTGCAGATTCAATTACTGTTTCTTCTACTTCTTCCTCATCTTCTACCACTTCAATTATTTCTGGGGCTGGTGGCGGTGGTGGCGGTGGTGGTTGCTGTAATTGTTGCGTCATGATCATTTCTTCATCATCATTTTCAATCATGTCTACTACTTCTTCTTTTGCTACTGCATCGTAAGCTGTCCACTCCAAACCTTGCCAGATAAGAAATGTTACTAATGCTAAACCTAAGGCAAGATAAAAAAGGCTATTATTCCTTAAATCAACATCTGGATTCTTTTTTGCTTCCATAATAATTTAGTTTTAATGTTCGCTAATTTAATTATTTATTAGCAGAAAAAACAATTAATTTTCTGTTTTTAACTTTCTACTGTTCAATACTATATACTTTATGAGTATTACTGCAAGTATCGTACCAATCGAATTTGCCACAGCATCTTGCCAATCACCTTGTCGGTTACTGACCAATGTTTCTTGCATAATTTCAATACAAATTCCATAAAGAATTGCAAAAATAGCACTTGCTATGATGGGGTTTTTTTGAAAAAATTTAGTTGTAATTCCTTTTGAAAAGGAAAAAAACCAACCAATTACAAATACGAAATACACAAATCCGTGTGCTAGTTTGTCCGCATAAGAGAAGCTAAATTCAGCAACTCCTTTTAAGGATATTAAACTAATAACTGTAATTGTAATTGTCCACGCAATTGCAAATGCTGAAAATATATACTTACGCACTAAGAGATTCTTTGTATTCCTCGGCGCTTAATAAATCGTCTATTTCTGATGCATCAGAAATTTTGATTTTGATCATCCAACCTTTTCCATAAGGATCTTTGTTTACAACTTCTGGTTCGTCTTCTAATTCTTCATTGAATTCCGAAACTTCTCCAGATAATGGCATGAATAAGTCAGAAACCGTTTTTACAGCTTCTACAGTTCCAAAAACTTCATCTCTTGCAACTTCTTCATCTAAAGTATCAACATCAACATATACAATGTCTCCTAATTCTCCTTGTGCATAATCTGTAATTCCAACAGTTGCAATATCACCTTCAACTTTAACCCATTCGTGGTCTTTTGTATATTTTAAGTCAGCTGGTATGTTCATTTTTACTATGTTATTTTTGTTATCGTTTGAACAAATGTAGTTCTTTCTCTTTAAGTTTTCAACACCAATTATTGTTAATTTCCAAAATTGTATCGAAGCGTGATTCCTGATCGAATTGTCGTTTGTGGAAACGCTGTTGATACTGCAAATTTTGAAAACGTATGATCGTAATAGAATAAAGCGGTTAGGTTTCTACTGAGCGCATAATCCGCAGTAAACTTTAATGACCATAATGTTTGTCCTGCTGTTACTTGATTGTTGAATAAATCTAGACTTCGAATGATAGTGATGTTTTCTCTAAGCGATAAATCGGCCTTTAAGTTTAAGTCACCTTTGAGCGATGTTTTCTTTCCTGCAATTCGCGTATCAATTCGAACATCTTTAAAACGATACCCTAATCCTACGATGTATTCGTTTCCAGAAACCTCTGTAAGCAAGTTGTTGTCAAAGCTTAATGACAATGCACGATCTCGTTTGATTTCTGCTAACACTTTGATAGAGCTTTTCATTTCAAAATCAATTCTGATCAATGGATTGAATTGTTCAACCAAGTTTACATTAGAGAAAATATTTTGATTGTGAAAGTTTCCTCCTTGATCTAAGTTGGTGTCTGCAAAAGGTGTATCCGCTTGGTAATCTAAGTTATTTCTGAACGAGTTGATCGTATAGCTTGAACGATATCCGTGCGAAAGAGAGAAACGCTTGAAACGTTTTTTAAACCATTTTAATCGCATTAATCCTGTGTACTTCACCGTCCAGTTTGGAATTGGCACATCTCTAAATGCTCCTAGTTTAATGTCATTTGCATCTTTTCCAGAGTATGCTGCAATGAATGCTGGTAATAATACTGCCTGATTGGTTTTTCCGTATCCGTCAGGGAAACCGTCACCATCTGTATCGTTTAATGATTGACCATTTGCAATTGCCAAACGCCGTGCAATGATTTGTCGGTTATTTTCAAAATCTTCAAATGTGACTGACTTGTCAGCATCGCTTTGTTTGAAAGCCGTTTTTATTAATAATGTAGTAATTCCAAAGTTTCCAAATGTATTTCCTGCACCATTTGGCGATAAGGAAATGTATTCCCCATTTTGAACATTGAACTGTTCCGAGAAATTTTCGGAATAGTTACGATTGGCTACTATATCAATTTTTAAATCTCTTAAAGGTTCTAACTGTGCGGTAATGTCTAAGTTTTTGTTATGAATTTGTGTAAACTGCTGGTTGAATTCTGAGAATTCTGTTAAATATCCTCTTCGCGCAGCTTCATATCGCACATCAGCTTGACTACCAAATACAAATCCGACAGATGGTCTTAACGTTCCTATAAATCCAATAGATGGTGTATATCCAGGCAACACTTTACCATTATTTTCTGAGTAAGCAATATTGATTCGTTTTACACTTCCAAAAATATCAACTACCGTGTTAAAGATTTTAGCTCCAACACTCGACTTGGATGTTTTTGCCTTATCCTGATTTGCTATTGCATTGTTCCCAGGAATACCTGGTTTGCTTGAATTTCCTGATTTTAAATTTGTTTTTCTATTGACATTACGCTTTCTGACAAATCCTAAGTATTTATAAAATTTTGTCATGTCTAACGTAGCATTCAGCGTATGTGTGTTTGCGTTTTGGATGGTATTTAAACGTTCTCCCGAAACTTCTCGCAATACATCCGAACCACGTTGCCAGTTAAAGTCTCCCGTGTAACTATAATTTGCATCTATGAAACTAAACGTTGGAATTTTATTTAGTGGCAAGTCGTATGTTAACTGTAATGATTGCGTATGTGTATTTGGATCTCCTACATCCCAGAATCCATCCCAAATTCCAAAATCAACATCTATTTCACCATTTTCATCAAAGTAATTGTTGACAATATTGTTATTCGCTGCTGTAAAGTTGAAACGCAATGAATTTGTTAGGTTGTAATTGATTGCATACGACCAATCAAATAAGAAGTTCCGTTGTTGTAATCGCGGTAAGTTTTCTACCTCAGCATCTGGCAATAATGGATCTCTATACACTTGATCGTTGAAACTTCTGGTAATATTTGAGTTTAACGAAATACTTGTTGGCAATGGATTGAAGTTGAAATCTTTTAACCATTTCCAATATCTTCCCGTAAATAATGAATCGTTCTTTTTAAACGGTTCTATAGATTTTGGCTGAAAGTTAAAGTTGTAATCTAAACCTGCACGCACATTTTGATCACGCAACGATTTGATTTCGTAATCGTGATGTTCTGTTTCATTATATGAATACGAAAGTGTAATGTTTTCTACATCATAGAAACGTGGTTTTTGCTCTGCGCCTCTTTCTTTTCGAACACCAATGAAGTTGATACTTTTTCGTTTCGTATAATCAATTGCTTCTTCTGTAATTCGGTCTTTATCAGCTTGGGTTGCGGCTAAATCCAATCGATCATCCAGTCGAATATCTTGATAGAATGGATCATATTCTGGCGTAATAACTTCTTCTCCAACACTGTAATTGAATGGAATTTTTATTCCCCATTTTTTAGGCAGTAACTGTCCCAAACTTACATTGGTCACTACATCATATTGCCTTACATCTTCTCTACTTCTTTCGTTTGGTGTTTGTTCTAGGTTTCCAAAACCAACCGTACTGATTCTTCCGGTTGCAGAAACCGTAGCAAAATCTGCAAAGTTTGCATCTAATGAACCAATTGCTGCCCAACCACCTTGATTTTCTAATTCTGCTAAACGCAATTCATTGAACCAAAATTCTCCACAAATTGGAATTCCACCAATAGGTGTATTTGTGGCATCTAAACTTGTTGCTGTTGAGTTTTTTATACCCACCATTAACGAACGTACACGACCAATAGTAGGGTTTCCAATAATTGCAATTCGCATGCGCTCATCAGAGGCGTAATCTGCAAATTGATTGATAATTAGTTCTGCATTTTCATTGTAGTATGCAGCTTCTGTTCCCGCTGTAGCATTGTTAAAATTGGCAGCTTTAATTCGCGTTAGCAATGCTAATGGAATGTCAAATTCGTTTTCCCAAACATCTTCTGGTGAAGATTCGTTGTCAGCTGTTACATTTAATGGAATTTCTACTTGATAGTAGTTTTGTGTAAAGTCATTTCCAAATCGCAAGAAAGCAACCGCTTGCTGATCGGCTAATTGTACTGTTTGCCCAAATAATGATTCGGCATGCACAAACATTTTTAAGTTTTTATATTGTCGTAAATCAATATCAATATTTTTGAATACACCTCTGGAATCTCCCGATTCTAAGTCGCAAATAGACATTGCCAGCGATTGTTCATTTTGACGAATAACCGTGTTGTTATTGTTTAATTGTTCACGAACAACTCCTGGTGGAATTACATATCCAATTGGTAATTTGTTTGCGTTTTCTTCAACGTTTACTGTATTTACATCAAATTGAGTTCCTGTATCTGCACCATCTTGCGGGCTATCGCCGTTGTCTTGTAAGGTAAGGTTATAACGTCTCCAATCACCACGAATTAAATCTAAAGTTGCAAAACGCAATACGGTAGGTTCTGCAAATCCTGTCATGTACATACGAATGAAACGAATAGAACGCAAATCGTTTAACGGAATTTTTTCATCTGGTGTTACCGTTGCATCTGCCGATTGGTTGAATTCAGAAATTGGAATTTTGAATTGAACCCAACGTGAGTTGATGGAAGAACCATTTGGCAAATCTGTGGTTACCGTACGCTCATCTGTAATGTAAGTGGTTGCTGTTCCTATGCCTGGATTGATCGGAATTCTGAATTGGTAGTAGTTATCAATCGTATTCATGGTTTGATCCCGGTTGATGTCTTCCACATCAGGAACCGTTGTAGAACCTCTGTTGGTATCAGAAACTGCAATTGGCGAGTTTCCTTGTGTTCCATTGTAGTTTTTATAACGATTTAAAACGTCTCCATCAGCATTTAAGAAATATTGATAGTTATCCGCTGCCGGATCGGCTTCTCCTGCATAGTTTGTATATTTTGCACCTTCTTCATCATCAGGCAAACCATCTAACCCAACATCTTGTACTTGTCGGTTGGCATCATCTGCATCAAAGGCATATACTAAAGATTGTGTTTGTGGCACTTCTGCCCATAATGTTTGTGTTACCAATGGATTGATGGCGTCTGCTTCAGGCAATCCGTTTTCATATTGTTTTCGACCATCTTTTAAGACATCTTCTGAAATGTTTCCAATATTTAAGACCAATTCTCCTCCAGAACTAGTGGTGTTTCCTTCTGAAAAATAAGGATCTAATACCCAAAACTGAATGTATTCTACGTTGGCTTGCTCAAAGTTTGTAGTAGTTACAGGACGCATAATTCCTCCCCAACTATCTTGATCTGGCTGACCAGCAAAGTTTGGATTGTTGTTGTACGGACCTCTTTCGTTTGGATAATATGCTAAGTCTAATGTGGGTTGTATGGTGGTTTGTCCACGTGCAATATCGGTTTGTGGAAATATTTCGTCTACAAATATTCTACGTGTTTCACTTCTTGACACATCATTATCCGTAAGTCCGCCGGGTGCTTGATTTCCGTAGAATATTGGATCAATGGTGTACCAAGCGAGTTTTGCTCTGTTGAATCCGTATTCTAATTGATCATTTCCAAATTGTCCTCCTAAGTTATCGCCTAGTATATTTCCTGGTGTTCCGGGTGTACTTGCTAAAAACCAACCTAAAGGTGATTTGATGTCAATGGTAGATTGCGCACCTTCAAAATCGTCTACATACGCTGTGGCTTCTCCTTCAAAGTCTGCGTTTTTAGGACTTCCGGGTAATAAGTATGCAAATTCTCCACGAATAGAAACATTCGACGCTACATCCGTATCTATGTTAGGTAACTTATTGACTAATCGCGTTAGGAACGGAACTTCTGTGGAGTAGTTTCCATTAAATCCAAAGATGGAGTTGTTTACAGGTTCTGCTCCGTAATTTGCTTTTTGCGTAATTGGTCGCTCATTTAAGTTTAAATACGTAGCTCCAATTAAGAAGTTTTTATTGAATTGATGTTCTACATTAATCCCTGTGAATCGTTTGTTTTGTTGTCCAAATAAGGAGTTGTTTTCTACCGAAACGTCAATGGGTGTGTTTGATGCCTTTAGTGCTTCATCTAATATTACAACTCGTCCTCGTTGATAGTCTACTGTATAGTCTACTGATTCTAGTAATACACGTCCACCAGCAGTTACTCTTACGGAACCTCTAGGAACATTGAATGCGCCTAATGGAATTCCGTCGCCTCCTTGCGATTTGTAACGCCCTTTTAATTGGAATTTGTTCAAGTCTGCATCGTCTAGTGCGCCTGCTTTTGTTTCTGTATACATGGTTCTGTATACATATTGCGTTTGGTTTCCGTTGTAAGCGGCTGGAGTATCATAATCTTCAGAAGCTGCATTTCTTAGTTTTTCAAATAAGAACTCTCCAAACGGTTCTACTTTTGTGAATATGATGCGTCCAAATTCTTGATCGACCGTAATTCCCGGATAGTAATCGAAGAAACCATCTCCACCAGCTTGTGGATTTTGATAAATATCTAATCGGTCTAAACCGAATACTTTTAGTAATATTTCATCTGCTACATCCGCAGGAAGTGCTGGTCCTGTTGCCGCCGCTGTGATGTAGTTTACAGGCGAAGGATCTGTATATAAGATATTTAATCTGAAATCTTCTGGACTTAATTGATAGGCATCCGTAGCATAGATGTTTTTCATCATTAAATCCCAAATAGGATCTTCTACTTCTGTGATGGCACTTTTTAATAGTTTTACAACTAAGTTTTGATTTTGGATTTGTGTTGGATTTCCGTTGGTATCTGTATTTGTTACTTGCGTTGCATCAATTCCTCCATTGGCAAATTCACCTACTTGATACACTTGTCCGTTTGCTGTATACTGAAAAGCAACCGCTAATACTTCATCATTACTCAAACGTTGGTTTAAAGAAACGTACCCTAATTTGGTGTGTACTTTGTATTCGTTTTCGTTTAGCTTACGTGCATTTTCTAAATACACATAGTCAAATCCTTGTTGTGCGTTTGATGAAACACCCGTAAATCCTTGTTGAATGGTTGCAATGTCTCTAATTGCATCTGTTAATACAGAACCTGCTCCAATTGCTTCTGGGTTGTAATCATTGTTTTCGTTGTCTGGAAAAGCATTTACATCGGCAGAGTTAAAAAAACCTCCTACTGAACCAATTCTTGTTTTATCAGGGTTTGCCTCACCTAAATCTTGCAAACCTACAATATTACGCACATTGCTTGTTTGTGCTGATCGGTTGGTGACCCAAACTTCTACTCTGGTAATTTCAACAGGACTGTTGATGAATGGATAGTTATCTAACGCAGTATCGTATCGATCTCTAAAGTATTGTGACATAAAGAAGTGACGATCTTCGTCATAATCTAAGGCAAATAATGCAAATTCTTCAATAGTTCCGCCACCTTCAGCCGTAATAGTTCTGGTTTGCGAACGTTGTTCTGAAAATACTCCTGTAATACGGGTTTTCCCAAATTGTAATTGTGTTTTTACCCCAAATAAACTTTGCGCTCCTGTAATTAACGAACTGTTTAATGGCATACTCACGTTACCAACTTCAATTTTTTGAAGAATGTCATCTTCTGTTGGTGTGTATTCTAATTTGATTTGATTTTGAAAGTCAAACGTAGATTCTGTATCGTAGCTTGCGTTGATTTGTAATCGCTCTCCAACTTTACCCAATAAGCTTAAACTAATTCGTTGGTCAAAGTCAAAACTTAAGTTACTTCGGTTTCTTGGTGATAATGCTGGATTGTCATTTTTTTGGAACCGAACTCCTAAATCCATCGCTACCGAACCTTGCGGAATAACTTCAATAGTATTTCCTCCAAAGATACTTTCGAAAAAATTAGAATTGATCTCAAATATTGGTAATAGGTTTTTTAGTCCATCTTCCGAACCATCTTTTTTTCCTGAAATCGCGTTTAGCTTTTCCTTGAAATAGTCTTTCATACCTTCCTTTAACAATAACTCACGATATTGCTTTGGCGTTAGAATTAACGGATATCGGATATCATAGTTTGCCACAGATTCCGTGTAGATGTATCTGTCAATTTTTGGATCGTACGTATATTTTGAGACAATGCTAGAAGGATCTTTTAGTTTTATCTTTCCAATGGCAAAGCCTGTTTTTGTTGAATCTTGTGGCTGCGTTGTCGGTTCTTGCGCCACTAGTAAGGTTGTGAATAACAAAGTAAATACGACTAGCGCATTTTTAAAATAATTTGTTATTAAGTCGGTATTGTTTTTCAAAGTAATTATAAGTTTTTTAATGCCATTTTTATCATTTCTTCTACACTCCCGTTTGGCATTTCTTTAATTATTTTATCGAGGACTCTTTCAGATTGTTTTCGTGTATAACCTAATACTTCCAAAGCAGATAACGTTTCTTCTTTGTTTGTATTGTTTTGAGACATTGAAACTTCGTCAAGATCGTATAATTTTAAGACTTTATCTTTTAATTCTATGATGACACGTTGTGCCGTTTTTGCGCCAATTCCTTTTACTCCTTGAATTGTTGCTACATCGGCGGAACTGATGGCTTCACAAATTTGTTCGGAAGTTAAGGATGACAACATAGTACGTGCAGTACTTGTTCCAATTCCAGAAACTGAAATTAACAACCGAAATACAGCACGTTCACTTTTTTGAAAAAAACCGTATAGTGTTTGTGCGTCTTCGCGAACGTATAGATGCGTAAACAGTTTTATGTGTTCTTGATTTGGGATTTGAGAATACGTAGTTAACGAAATGTTTATGAAATATCCAACTCCATTACATTCAATCACTACATCCGTCGGATTCTTCTCTATGAGCTTCCCTTGTATGTGAGTAATCATCTATTCTGAACTAGTTAAAGTCCCAAATGTAATAAATTTATTCACATTTACTTAACGAATTTTGTCTTTAATAGATGAATGTATTATTGTTACCGTTGTTAGGATTCTTCTTTTCGTTGTTGCCATTTTTCTTTTTCCTGCGCATCTACCACGGCTACCGCTGCCATATTGATGATTTCATCCACACTTGCGCCGAGCTGTAAAATATGAACTGGCTTACTCATTCCCAGCATAATAGGCCCGATAGAATCTGCTTTATTGAGCTCTTTCATGAGTTTATAGGTAATATTTGCCGCATCAAGGTTTGGAAATACAAGCGTATTTACTTCTTTTCCTGCTAATTTTGAGAATGGGAATTTTTCCGCAAGCATTTCTTTGTTCAATGCAAAATCAGATTGCACTGCACCGTCTACATTGATATCTGGATGGTATTTGTGTAAATATGTAACAGCTTCGTCTACTTTTTTTGCTTTTTCATGATCCGATGAACCAAAGTTTGAATAGGATAGCATGGCAATGTTTGGTTCTAATCCGAACATTTTTACGGTTAATGCAGTCATGTGTGCAATTTTTGCCAAATCGCGCGCAGACGGATCAATATTTATAGAGGTGTCTGATAAGAACATCGGTCCACGTTCCGTAATCATTAAGTTGGTGGTAGCTACTTTTTGCACGCCTTTTGCTGTTCCGATGAGTTCTAACATTGGTTTTACAACCGCCGGATAACTTCTGGAGTATCCTGAAATAAGTCCATCAGCATCACCCTCATTTACCATCATTGCAGCAAAGTAGTTACGTTCGCGCATTTTACTTTTCGCATCTAGCATGGAAACTCCTTTTCGCTTTCTGGATTCCCAATAAATTTCTGCGTATTGCTTTCTTTTTGCTTTTTGCTCGTTTCTTTTAGGATCAATGATTTGTACATTACCATCAAATTCTAGTTCTTCCCTAAGTTCACGAATAATCTTTTCGTTCCCTAAAAGAATCGGAATTGCGATGCCTTCATCATATACATATTGTGCCGCTTTTAATACATTTAAATGATCTGCTTCTGCAAAAACGATCCGTTTTGGATTGGTTTTGGCTCTATTGTGAAGTAATCGAATGATTTTATTATCTGCGCCTAATCGATGTAATAATTCATCTTCATATTTTGCCCAATCTTCAATTGGTTCTGTGGCAACTCCTGAATCCATAGCGGCTCTTGCAATGGCTGGTGGAATTTTAGCAATTAATCGCGGATCAAATGGTTTTGGGATGATATACTCTTTTCCAAAGGTGAGTTTGGTTTCGCCATACGCAATATTTACTTGCTCTGGCACGGGTTCTTTTGCGAGTTCGGCTAAGGCTTTTACAGCAGCCATTTTCATTGCTTCATTAATTTTTGTAGCCCTAACATCTAATGCGCCACGAAATATAAACGGAAATCCAAGCACATTGTTTACCTGATTTGGATGATCGGATCGTCCGGTAGCCATGATGATATCTTTTCGTGAAGCAATGGCTTCATCATACGATATTTCAGGTGTCGGATTTGCCATTGCAAATACAATAGGATCATTTGCCATAGAGCGCAACATCGCAGGAGTCACAATATTTCCCACCGAAAGTCCCAAGAAAACATCGGCGCCTATCATTGCGTCTGCTAAAGAATCATAATGTTTTGAGGTTCTAAAACGCGCTTGCATTGGAGACAAATCTGTTCGTCCCTTGTGCAATAAACCATCTGCATCAAACATGGCAATATTTTCCAATTTTGCTCCTAATGCCATGTATAAATTCATACATGAAATTGCTGCCGAACCAGCTCCAGATACCGCAAAACGAACCTCTTCAATTTTTTTACCTGCTATTTCTAACGCATTGATTAAGGCTGCTGATGAAATAATTGCCGTTCCGTGTTGGTCATCGTGCATGACAGGAATGTCCAATTCTTCTACTAGTCTACGTTCAATTTCGAATGCTTCGGGCGCTTTGATATCTTCCAAATTGATTCCTCCAAACGTCGGTGCTATATTTTTTACTGTTTCAATAAATTTATCGATGTCTTTTGTATCAATTTCAATATCAAACACATCAATATCCGCAAATATTTTAAAGAGTAATCCTTTCCCTTCCATCACAGGTTTTGATGCTTCAGGACCAATATCACCCAAACCTAATACGGCTGTTCCATTGGTAATAACAGCCACTAAGTTTCCTTTAGCAGTATATTTGTAGACATTTTTTTTGTCTTTTGCAATTTCTAAACAAGGTTCTGCAACTCCGGGTGAGTACGCTAATGATAAATCGCGTTGGGTAGAATATCTTTTCGTGGGAACCACTTTTATTTTCCCTGGTTGCGGTTTTGCATGGTAAATTAATGCTTCTCTTCTTAAACGTTCTTGGTTACTCATATTGTTGGGTTTGATCGCCTTTGGCTTTTAATACAATTGTAGGCAATATGAACTTGCAAATTTAATTGTAAGTACGTAAAGGAAAAAATTTAATGTGGTTTCTTTAGTTTTATTTATCGAAAAGGATGTTTATGACCACTGCTGTCCAACAAAAGATAAAAGACCGCTGTGCTGAAAGAATAAAGAATGAAGACTTGATGATAATACAAAACAAAAAATAGGATAACAAAAACGGTATTTTACGGAGTGCTTACTTATAAAAGGTGAACTTATATATAATTAAGTACTCCTCTAAATTCTTTTAATTCCGTATACATTCTAATCCCTAAAAATTTCCAATCAAGTGTTCCCATAGCATGATATTCTATTTCTCCATTTTTATTTTCTTCAACTGTAAGTGCTGTCAAATTCCATTTAAAACCTCCATTAAAACCTTGCAATGTTGAAAACCCTTGTAATGGTATTTTGTCACCATTTTTTTTTACCGATGTAATATTTAAGTTTATATCGAATTGTAGAGCATCTAATAATAAAAACCTTTCTGTACTATTTTCAGCTCCAATTTTAAATTCTTTTGGTATTTCATTTACAATAATGGTTTTAACTTTGGTTGCATCTTCATCTTTATAATCATTAAAGAAAATAATAGCTATTATAATTGCTGTAAAGAAATATGCTAAAGGTTTTAATTTACTCTTTAAAGATTCATTTTTCGTAGAATAATAAACAAATAATGATACAGCAATACTAATAACTAAGATACTATTGATTAAGAACCAAATAAAATACATAGCTTAATTTTTAGTTTTTCTTCTTCTTTTTTGAAACTTCTTCTGCCATGAGTAAAGCATTATACGCATTCACTATTTTTCCCGATTTGGAAAGGGAACTAAATGGCACTAATTCTTTTTCTGTACTTGTAGATGGCTTGTTAACCATAATATCATACGAAACACCAGATTCCATAATAATTTGTTTTACTTCGGCGGCTGTTAGGTTTGGATAATAGGAACGGATGAGTGCAGCAATTCCAGATACAATAGC
The DNA here is from genome assembly GCA_964351775.1 of uncultured Kordia sp. Classification (GTDB taxonomy): domain Bacteria; phylum Bacteroidota; class Bacteroidia; order Flavobacteriales; family Flavobacteriaceae; genus Kordia. The sequence continues at coordinate 38,402 of CAYGPQ010000038.1, forward strand.
GGAAGAACAGGAAGTTCCAGAACTATAATCATACTTATTATCGTTTCTTGTGGTATAGATATATTCCCCAGGAGCAAAAATATCAACTTCTTTCTTTCCATAGTTTGATGAAGAATAAGCTAAATTTTCATAAAGCTTAAAAGTAGTTGCTCCAACTTTTATAAAATTATTAACAAACTCGTATGAATGGTTAATTGCATCATTAGGGTAATTAAATTCTTTATCCAAATTCAAGCTTTCATTGCCAGAAGATGTAATGACTAATACATCCTTTTTTTCTGCATATTTTAAAGCATCAACAACCCAATTTTCGTGTAATGAGAATTCTTTTCCTAAACTCATATTGATGATTTTTGCACCATTATCAACAGCATATTTGATTGCTCTTGATAAATCTTTGTCATGCACATCTCCAAAAGGAGCAACAGCAAGGGGCATTATTTTTACTGTATTAGTAACTCCTAAAACACCTAAATTATTAGTTCTATTTGCTGCAATAATACCAATTATTTGTATGGCATGATTATGTCGATTTTTAGTTGTATCAATGCTTATAAAAGGATTTCCATAATCAGCAAAATTTATATAATCTTCTTTGTCTCCAATGATATCCCTGTCATGATATTCTTTGTTTAGATAAAAAGTTAAATATCTTTCTTCTGCTATTCGTCTATTTTTTGCCCAATCCTTATTTTTTAAAAAAGACTTATAGTCTAAAAGTTCATTTTTTTGCTCACTGTTTAATTCTATTAAGGAATCTATAAAATTTTCATCAATGGATTGATTAGGAAACCTTTTTTGAATTTTTTCTTTTAATTCAATCTCAGCATTTATTAATGAGTCTAAATAAAATAAATTATCAGCAACGATTGATTTTTTATCATTAAAAGCTTTTAATGCTCTCTTATATAAATTAAATTTTTGAATTTCTCCTTTGGCTATCTCAGTAACTGTTTTGTCTTTGAAATAATTTTCATATTTATTAAGAACCCTAACATATTCATAAGGACTTCTGTGAAGTTGAATACCATTTCTATTTCCTAAATAATTCCACCCATTAACATCATCTACATAGCCATTATTATCATCATCAATATTATTATTAGGAATTTCATTGTGATTAATCCAAAAAGAATCTTTTATATCTTCATGTGATGTATCTATTCTTCCATCAATGAGAGCAACTATTATTGTATCAGAATATTTTTTATTGCTAAGAATTTTTTCATAAGCCTTATCTAAACTTACACCAACAATAGTATCTTCATCATAATCTTTATGCTGCCAATTTTTCCATTCAGACGAGGTTAATTTAGATGTTTTTATTTTTATATCAACTGTTTCACTTTTTTCTTTTTTAGAAGATAAGTGATCGTAATTTTTACAATTGTAAAACATCAACAACACTAAGAAAACATAAAAAATTCTTTTTATAGACATGAATTTATTTTTTAACCCGGACAATTATCATCTTTTGTATCTACAACTGGACAGTTAGGACTACCAGAATTAGGGCAATTCCTAATTACAACTGATTTATTTTTTGTGTCAGACCCAGTAGCACAATTAGTATCATCACTTTCATTATTTGTACCGCCCATGATAGAATTTATTAAAGTCAAACTAGCAACTTTTTCAATCCTCAATTTTAATAGTTTAACACTAATAAAAAAAGATAAAGGTTAGAAGATTCACTGAATCAGCAGAGTTAAAAATTATAATTAGATGTACTATATCTTGTCAACATCATTCTCTAACTTTTTAATGAAAAAATAAGCTGAAAAGCCAGTTTTCTTTAAGAAAGCAGTAGAAAAAGCTCTTCTACTATTAAATCCAGCTTCTTCGGAAATGACATCGACAGTATATTTTCTAATTTTTTTGTTAGTTCTTAATTCTGAAACGATATAGTCAATTCTTAAATCATTTATATAATCACTATATTTTTTTTGCTTATATGTGTTTAAAATTTTTGATAAATACTTAGTATTAGTCCCAACTTTTTTAGTCAAAAAAGCTAATGTCATTTTGTTATTCAGGAAGCCCTTTTCATTTTCAAATTTTTCCAAACTTTTTAGAATTCTTTTAACGATTTCATGGTCAATATCACTAATGGTAGCTGTGATTACTTTTTCAGTTTCATTTTGACTTTCTAATTCAATAATCAATTGTTCATACTTGGTTTGATAATTTTTCCTTTTGAAATAATTAAATCCAAAGCCAATAGAAATTAAGAGTCCTATTATTGCTGAAATAATCAAATATTTATTCAATAAACTCTTTTCTTTAGTATGCAATTTTAATAATCTCTCCTTGTCAGCTTTTAATTTTGGTGTTTCATATTTATTGTATAAAGTTTTACTTATGTCTTTATAGTTTTGGTTTGTTATGCTATCTAATATTAATAATTGATTTAAGTAATACAACTTTTTATCATTTCTATAACTCGATAGAATATTATAAGTTTCTCTACAATAGATGGGCAAATAATTATCTGCTACAAACATAGAATCAACTTTATTCAAAAATATTTCTGATTCGGCGTAATCATGTATTTTTTTCAAAGCTATGCCAATATAGAAATATGCGATAGAAACCTTATAGTTATTATTTGATGATTTTAAAAATGGAATAGCTTTTTTTAGACTATCAATACTAGTTAAATATTTTTCTTTATAGAAGCTATTTATTCCTTCATAAAAAACAAAATACCAATAATGTTCTTCATCTTTTTGATTTAAAGATTTTTTAATTCCAAGTAAGTTAATAACAGTAGCAGAATCGAGTTCTTTCTTGTAAGTATAAGAATTAGATATCATACAAAGCGAGCTTAAATAAAGAGAATATTTCTTTTCATCTTTAAAATAATTCAGCGCCTCTTTCATATATTTTATAGTTTCATCATGATGAGCTATTTCATTCTTCAATAAACCCATGTTATAAACTGTTAAGTATGCCAATTCTATATTACCTCCTATTTTAGCACTTTTGTGAGTTAGCAAAAAATAGTCTAAAGCTTCTCTAAAGTTTTTTCTACCCCAGCAAATATTGGCTTTCAACGAATATGCAGTACACGGTACAAAAAAATCTATTTTTCCCTCTGAAAATTTTATAGAATTATTAACCAATTCTTCTAAATCAATTTCATTTTTAGCAGTTGATGTAAGGAGTAAAAAGCCTTTTGCAATTTTTACAGAATCATTAATGTTAAAGGCTTTCTTTAAGAAAGAATTTGAATAAATACTATCTTCAATTGATTTTGGCTCGCTTTTGTAAAATAAATTTTCTAAACTCTCAAAGCTTTTATTCTTTAAAGAGTCGGGTATATTAAAACTTCTTTCCTGAGCAAATATAATATTTGTAGTAATGAAAATAATTATTTTAAAAATGAGCTTCATGAATATATAAATACAGTTTTAAGGTTGAAAATTCAAGGAATTTACCTAGCAGATTCACGGAAACAGCAAAGCTTTGGGTTGTTTACACCAACTTTTTGATATTACATTTACACCATCAATAAAATCTGACAACGAAAGTAGTTGATTAATTTTAATAATCAAAAAAACAGCAAACATGGCATTAGAAAATTTAATCAGTATTGAATTTACCACCGAAGAACTCACGGCACTCGACACACACTTACAAGGCATTCAACAAGTATTAGCAGGAAAAACAGTCAACCTAACGCCCGACCAACGCCAACAATACGGACGTATTGCCAACCAAAACAA
>CAYGPQ010000039.1:0-36886 GCA_964351775.1 uncultured Kordia sp.
AAATATAATGATTTTTTTACATTAATTAATTGAAATTGATTTTTTAAGTAATAATATTCGTCACCTTTCTTACGCTTTTATTTTATTCATTACGAACAAGTTAGTTATCTTATTAGTTAGTACTGTTGTTAATATCTGCTTGATTTTGGGTCGTAATTGTTATGATAATTGCTAGAATGTAGAAGATATATGTGCTTATAATTATAGATTGGTTAGATCAAAAGAATCTGGGATATATATGCAGACTGAGTATAGCGTTTGTGCTAAGTTAGAATCATTATTTTTTTGTGACCATATCAGGCGTAGGTAATGATCTTGAAATCCCAGTATTCTTCCCTAAATTCAATACTCAGCTTCAATTGCTTACGTTCCTAGTTCCAATTGATTTTTTACTAATTCATAATAATCAGCTTGATTTGCAACTAATTCTTTATGGTTTCCTTGTTCAACAATTTCACCATTTTTTAATACTATGATTTGATCTGCATTTTTCACCGTTGATAGTCTATGAGCAATGATCACAACGGTTTTTCCTCTGAAGAACTCTTGTAAATTGTCGTGAATTATTTTTTCATTTTCGGCATCTAAAGCACTTGTTGCTTCATCTAAAAAGATGTAATGTGGATTTTTATAGGCAGCTCTAGCAATTAAAATTCGTTGTTTTTGTCCTCCAGAAATTCCATTTCCAGCAGCTCCAATTTTAGTTTTTAGTTGTAATGGTAATGACAATACAAAATCTTCAATGTTTGCTAGATGCAATGCTTCTTGTAATCTTTCATAATCAATTTCTTCATCGCCTGTAGCAATGTTTCTTTCAATTGTATCCGAGAAAATATAGCCATCTTGCATCACAACTCCACAGTTTTCTCGTACACTTTTAGGAGAGAGTTCTAAAATGTCATCGTAGTTATAAAATATAGTGCCTTCTGTCGGATTATAGAATCGAAGTAATAGTTTCATTAATGTTGTTTTTCCGCTACCACTAGCGCCAACAACTGCCGTTATTTTTCCTTCTGGAATTAATAAATCAATGTTTTTTAATACGTGAGGTGATTTTGGACCTGCATATTGAAATGATACGTTTTGTAAATTGATTCCTTTTTTTATCCCGTTTAGCTTGTGAATGTCTTCTGCAATGGTAAGTTCTTTTAGTATGATTTTTTTTCCTTCTGCATCGGTAATACTTGTTTCTTCTTCTGGATGATTTTGCACTTCATCCAATCGTTCTAAACTAAGTTTTGCATCTTGTAAGGAACGGAAAAAGTTAACCAATTGATTTACCGGAGAATTCATTTGACCAATGATGTATGAGATACTTAATAGCATTCCTAAAGTCATGCTGCCTTGTACAACATAGCTTGCCGCCAAGAATGTGACTAAGATGTTTTTTAGCTGATTTATGAATTCATATCCTGATAGTTGAAATTGATTTAGTTTTAGGATGCGAATGTTGAGTTTGAATAGCTTTTTTTGAATATTTTCCCATTCATTTCGCTTGAATTCTTCAAAATTGTTGAGTTTCATTTCTACAACTCCATTCAACATTTCGTATATAGATTCTTGATTTTCACTTCGTTGTTGAAAACGATAGTAATCGAGTATTTTACGCTTTCTTAGCCAATATAAAGACCAAAGTACAGCAACAAGTGTGAGTATGAGATATACTAATAGTATTTTGTAACTGTAGTAGAATAGTACACCAAAAAACACAGTAAACGTAACTACGGAAAAGAATGTGGTTAGACTTTGTGAGGTTAAAAATTCTTCAATTCGGTCGTTATCTTGAATCCGTTGGTTAAAGTCTCCCATTGTTTTGGTATCAAAAAATTTAATGGGAAGTCGCAACATTTTTTTTAGAAAGCTAGATATGATGTCGATACTTAGGTTTGTACCAATGTAAAGCATTAACCAGTTTCGAAATATTTCAATGGTTATGGTTCCAAAAAACACACCTAGTTGTGCTAAAAGTATGAGAAATATGAGGTTTAGATTTTTGGCATTTACACCTTTATCTATCAACGCTTCTGTTAGGAATGGGAATATTAACATTAAACCACTTCCAGCCAATAATAATAGAAATAGAATCGTTATTTTTCTTTTATACGGTGTAAGGTGATTGAATAGATATTTTATGGATAGCTTTTTTTCTTCTGGCGGATTTATCTCATAGAATGTTTCTGTAGGATTTAAAAATAAGACAATTCCTTTGTCATCTTCAGCGATCCATGATTCTTTAAATTTATCTTCTGAAAGTTTAATCAATCCATGTGCAGGATCTGCGATATAGAAATATTTTTTCTTCGAGAAAAAACTAATTTTTATTTTATGTAATACGACAAAGTGATTTTGATTCCAATGAAGAATACACGGAACAAGACTGCTGTTTTCAACAAGATCATCGACCGTTATTTTGGTGGAAAAGGTATTGAAGCCTATTTTTTTTCCAGCGTCACTTATTCCTAGTAGTGAAACGCCTTCTCTTGATATAAAAGAAGATTCTCTTAAGTATTTTAAGGGGAAATTTTTGCCATAATGGTTTGCGATCATGCTTAGACAAGCCGGACCGCAATCCATTAAATCATGTTGAGGCAAAAATTTCATTGATGTTTAATTTAAGCAGCGTAAACGCGCATAAATTCTCTCTTATTATCTTGATGACCATTGATTCCCAACGTAACAAAGAAACTGTAGAATAATGGTTTCATAAAGAATGAATAGGATGTTTGTAATGAAATATCGATCCAATTATTCAATTCGTTTTGTACTTCGTCAATATCAGGATTCAAGAATAATTTCGCTTTTATGTTGGCAAAAATTGATATTGGCAATAGGTCTTCGTGTAAAGAGGTTTCTTCCGGTATGTTTATTAAACAGTCAAATGCTGTCCTAAATAATTCACGCTCTTTCATTTCATGATTGCTCAAATTCGTAATGACTTGCACCGTTTCCGAGAATATCTGATATACCATTGTAATCATTTCTGGATCTTCATCAATTTTGTATCCATCATGCCAATGTCCTATTGGATACTTCATTTTATGTCCTAACATTAAATGATTGAGTACATCATTGACTAATAAACATCCTTCTTTGTATTTTTCTTGTCTGAAATAAATTCTTATGACATTGTGTATTTGCTGTATTTTATGACCATATAGAAAAGGATATTTTTCTAAGAAAAAATCGTCATTTAAGATGGAGTTATTTGTCAATTGTAATGCAGTATCAAAGTCTTCTTTTTTGTAATAGTAATACGCCTCTAATGGCAATGAAGACATGTCTATGACTTTGAGTTCATTTTCATTAAGTTTGGAAGAATTTCTTTTTTCTGATACAGCAACGAGTTCTTCCTCATACGCTGATAGTTTCTTTTTTCTTAAAGCACCAATCAAACTAACATATACATCATTAATTTCATTTACAACAGCAAAGTTTTCTTCGGTTACTTCTTTGTCAAAGAATTGTTTAAATACTTCTTGATATATTTGTGGCTCATTTGCTTTGAAAGCATTGAAATTTATGTTTAAGAGCTTGTTAATGGTTTCGTTGTAATGCTCGGAAGGCAAAGAATCTACCAATCTGGAATTGAATTTTTCTTTGATAATGTTGACCTTACTTTCTTCATTGAATCCGTAAATACAGTAATCTTCATTTTCGTTTTCTATTCTATGTTGCGAACAACCTCCATTACATATTGGTAAAATTTTACATTCTAAACATGGTTTATTTTTGAATCGGGTATCGTATACTCTTTTTTGAAATATTTCATTCCATTCAATTTCTCCAGAATCTTGTAATACGCCTTCTCTAGATTTTGATTCAAAATCACGTGCTGTACATTTAAAAACATCACCATTGTAGTTTATGGTTGCATGATTTAGTTTATCGGCATAACAGGAAGTTGTGATAGAAGCATTACTTTCTCCAATGTAAGCACATCTTAGATTGTTTCTTCTAAATTCTTCTACAATATCAGAAATATCAGCGGTTAAATCTTTTTCTTCTTGCCAAACTTCATGAAACGAGAAGATTAGGTGTTTTTTATCTTTTGGTGTAACATCTTTAAAATCGTCTATGACTTTTAATAGATCAGAAATTGTTTCGTCAGAAACATTTATTCTAGTAATTACTGTTAATTCGTTTTGCAAACATAATTTTATATTGGCTACGATATCATCGTATGATCCTCTCTTTTTTGATACAAAACGTACTTGATTGTGACGTTCTCTATGTCCGTCTAAAGTAATTTGGAAATTTTCAACTCCATATTTTTTACACTTGTTTATTACATCCTGATTGATTAGTAAACCATTTGATGTAAATCCAGATCTAAAATTAATATTATTCGCTACCATTTTCGGATATACTTCCTTAAGTACAGGTAATACTGTCTTTTCAAAATACAGTAACGGTTCCCCTCCAAACCATTCTAATATAAAATTCTTAAGTTTTCCTTTCTTTTCTTCTAAAACGTTATCTACAAATTTTACTACTTTTTCCAAAGTAGCACTATTCATTTTTGAATCTTTAATGTGAGTTTCATAACAATACCAACATTTAAAATTACAATTCATTGTAGGGTTTATGATTAACTCATAGGTTGTGTCATCATAATCTGTTTTATCACTGATTTCTTTTATGACGTTTAATTCATTGACCTCTTCATCAATAACAAATCCTTTATCTAACAAAACATCAAACAAGTCTATATGAACATTTTTCAATTCACTTATTTGGTTCTCATTAATACTAGCTTGAAATAATTCATGTAGTATTGGCTCCAGCACCACAAAATTATCGGAGATAGAATTATAACCTATAATTTTGTCTTCTCTTGGGTAAAATACATTGTAGTAACTTGCTTTCATAGTAATGTTGTTTTTTTTATATTATAAAAGATAGTTAAGGGCTTATTGCTAAACCCTTAACTATGTGTAAATACTTAAGCTTGTTTAGGCTTACAAGTACCATTACTACAGCTACATTGTGATGAATTACATCCGCAACCGTCATGATCAGCTAAAGCACTAAGTACTCTGATCCCTCCTTTTAATTTCCCTAAGTCTGTTTCTTTTAACGACTCCATTTTAGAAACTAAATCCTTGAAATTTAAATTTTTTTTCATAATAAAAGGTGTTTTGTAGATTAATAAGTGAGTCTTTTTTTAAGGAGAATAACTCTTCGTCACTCCATGCTTGCAAACAATATTTTTGAGTCTTTTAATCGACTCTGTTTTTTTCTTCATCATTTCCGAAATCTCTAGTGTTGACATTTACTTTTTTATTTCCAAAACTATAATTGAGCGAGACTACAACATACCGATTGTCATAGTAATCATTATATACTTGCTTTATCTCGTTTGAAAACACAATGATATCTCTGTTACTTGTTCTAAGAATATCGTACGCGTTTATATTACATTGCAATGTTTTTTCAAGAAAAAAGAATTTCATTCCAAAATCAAGACTTTGCGCTTCTCTCTTTTCAAAGAATACTTTGTTGGGTGCGCTGTACCAATAATTTATATTAAACTTTACGTCTTTCCATAGTGAAAGTGTATTGTTTGTAGACAGGTAAACACCTGTTCCACTATTTACCGTTACAATATCTCTATATGCCTGTCTTACATTTACATCTGTGTGAAAAATGGTTGCTTGTAAGTACGTGTCCCACCATTTTACTTTTCCATAATTGTATGATATTGCGGTTCTGTAGGTGTCGCTTTTGTAATAATTATCACGTGTGTATATTTGATTGATATCACCTTCATTTAGTAATGTTATTTGCCCAGAACCTTGATCTGTTGTTGAAAATGAAGTTGATATTGAAAGGTTTTTATTAACGCCATACCTAAGATTGAAATTGTCAGTTATGGATGGTAATAAGAATGGATTTCCTTCTGAATATGCATTCGGGTTTCTAAACCAACGGAAAGGATTCAATTCCCAATATTGTGGTCTATTTAGTCTTTTATTGTAGCTAAAATTGATGCTACTATTTTCTTTTATAGTGTAGTTGACATAAAACGTAGGAAACAGTTTGAGATAGGAATTTTTGTTTACTTGATTATTCGTCACAAGCATTCCTTCTGTTTCTGTGTTTTCAAGTCGTGCTCCAAGTTTCACTTGCCATTTTTCGTTTATTTTTTTGAAAAAATCAACATAAGCAGCTTGTATATTTTCTTCAAACTCAAAAATGTTACTATTACTTGTATCCAATACATTAACGCCATTTATAACATTAAAAAGCTTTGTGTCACTTACGATATCTGTGAAAGAAACGCGTGCACCAAATCCTATATTTACAAACGTTGTTGGAAAATCAAAATCTACTTTAAAACTAAGATTGTCAATATCTTGTCGTCCATCATTAAATACTTCAAACTCTTCTATTGGTTGATTAGTTCCAGTAACTCTATCTGTTTCAAAGAGTCTTTGTCTGTCTTTACTAAAATCAAAATAATCGACATCAAAAGAAAATTGTCTGCCTAGCGTATCTAGTTTGTGTACAAAATGTAAGTTGTATGAGCCAATTTTACTTTCTTGATCCGAATTTGCATCTGTTAGGAAACTCTCCGTTATGTTCCCATTTTCGATAATATTTAATACTTCAGCATCTCTAGTTTCCTGTGGAATGATGTAATGCTGCACTATGAATCCCATGGAAGTATTATCAGAAAAATCATAATCCAGCGCTATTCTGCTTGATAAAAAATCGGTTTCATTTTTAAATCGACGACGACTTCTATTTTCAAAATCTTGATAAAAAATATCTGAAGTGCTTTCTACACCGCTGTTTCCTTCATTCGCGCTGAGGTTTACATATAATTGTAGTTTATTTTTCTTTAATGAAAATGTATTTCCAAGATAAAAAGAAGGATAACTTTTTTGGGTGTAAGCAGCAAAGATGTTATTCTTCCAACTATCATTTTTATTTTTTTTGTATATGACGTTGATAAAACCTGAGTTTCCTTCTGCTTGATATTTTGCGGGAGGCGAGGTAATCACTTCAATACTTGCAATGTCGGAAGCTGGAATAGATCGCATGTAGTTTACCAAATCTTCTCCAGTTAATTGTAGAAACTTACCATTTACCATGACTCTAAGATCATCTCTTCCAATCATTGAAATTCCGTTTTCCATGACTCTTAATCCAGGAGTAACTCTAAGTGCATTCAGTATATCACCACTATTGAATGTTGAATTCTCTATATTAAAAACTAATCTGTCAACTTTTCTTTCAAAAATTTTTGTAATGACCTAACATTCAAAGTTTGAACTTTTTGATTGCCGATTTGAAGAAGGTTAAATTGTTTGTAAAAGAATACTTTACATTTTGATTGCCTTTATTTTTTCTTCAAATAAATATGGGTTTTTCTCAACAAATGCTTCCAAGACTTTAAAGAAGTTTAAAATATCTTGTTTTGTATTATTTGCATTTACAGTTACCAATCTCACAAAAGTATCAGCATTGAAAGAGCCAAAGCCTACAACTGTAATTTGATGCTCATATAGTGCAGTGCACAGTGTTGTTGGGTCTATATTTTTGTAATTAAAACAAACGGAAATTGAATCTTCAAAACTATATAAAATATAGTCAGGATTGTTTTTGACATAATTACGAGCAATAGCTGCCAGTTCAAACTGCTGGTTAACAATATGCTTTAAACCATTTGTCCCAACAGATTTCCAAAGCGTCCAAAATTTCAAGGCATCATTTCTTCTTCCACACTGGAATGAAGTTTTACCTAAATTAAAATCGTCTCCATCTGTTTGATACAGATAATCGGCTTCATTGCTAAACGAATTGTGCAAATGTTTTTTATCATTTACAAGTATAATGGAACAGGTTAAAGGTGTACCAAGCATTTTATGTGCATTGTAGCTAAATGAATTAGATCTTTCAACACCTTTTAATAAATGTTTGTATTCTTCACTAAAAATTACACTTCCGCAATATGCTCCATCAACATGTAGCCATATATTATATTTTTCAGTAATCTCAGCAATTTGGTCTATTGGGTCAAAAGCACCTAAAACTGTTGTTCCGGCTGTTGCATTTACATAGGTTGGTATGTAGCCATTGTTTAGGTCTGCAATAATTTTTGTTTCTAATTTTTCAGGAATCATTCTACCTATTGAATCTGCTTCAATATAACGAATATTGTCTTTTCCTATTCCTGCAAAACTTGTGTTTTTTGCATTTGAATAATGTGATTCTTTAGAAGTATATACCACCAATGGTTTGGACATTCCTTTTGATCTACATGCTGGATCTTTAGCGTCTCTTGCCATCACTAAAGCCATGTAATTACTCATAGATCCGCCAGTTGGAAATGTGCCATTACTTTGCGCGCCATAACCAATTAACTCACACGATTTTCTGATAATTTCTTGTTCAATACCAACTTGAGGACCAGCAACTTTGTATGTATACATACTGTTATTTAGCATTACAGCAAGTAAATCACCTAAAACAGCTTTGCTTTGCCTACCTCCAAATAATTGGTTGAAAAACAAATTTGTTGCTGTTTTTGGAGTAGCTATCATAACATCTCGAAGCGCAACCTTAAAGTCATCATCCACCATTGCGGAATCATTTAGCGAAAGATCTATAGAAGTATAAAGTTTATTTGCTTCTATTCGGTCAGCAACTGGATTCTTCTTTTCTTCATTTAATAAGGTTTCTACAAGCTCATTAAACAAAGTAATATCACTATTTATATCAGACATTTATTTTTTTTTAAAAGTTTGTAGCTAATCACAACCAACGGTATTATAAGTTAAGTTCTTATTTACGAATTTTCTTGATTTTTCATCAAACACATTACAGTTCCGTATTGGTTTTGCATATAGATGAACAGACATACTTCTTTTCTTAGAGATGTTTTCTAAGCAGTGATACCCCATAAAATCGATCATGTAGGTAATATCATTCGCTTTAGATACAAGAGAAGCAGCAGGCTTTAGCGTGCCAATTTCATTTTTTGTATATATCGTTTCTTTAAATTCGCCTTCAATAACTTTTACCCAACATTCTTCACCACCATGATCATGAATAGGTGTCTTTTGTCCTTCTTCCCAACATAATAGAATCAGTTCAAATTTTTCGTTTTCAACAATACAATTTCGGGTATAGCATTTATTGGACCATGAGCAATAGCTTTTAAAAGTATCACTAGGCAAATCTACAGAGCGTATTATGTTGTCATAATTTGTCTTCTCCTCTTCGCAAAGAGCAGTAATTAAATCATCTAATGTTTGAAGAGTTGTAGAGTTTTGTTCTTTAGAATTCAAATTATTAATCCTTTTTTCTGTTCGTGTTATTCACAAATCCAAGGTCATTCCTTAAATTCAACACTAAGTTATTTTTAGCTATATGTAAAATAATTTTAGCACTGCAAAGTTAATCATTTTTATATTTTCTGACGAATTTTTAGCCAATTTTAAGTAATTCTGCAAAAAAAGCCACAATTTTTTATGTTTTTTCTCAATATTCTGAATATTCAGATTTTGAATTTTTTGATTGAAATAATGGACTTAATTAAGTAAAAAATTATAGCTTTTTAAATTGCAGTTTTTTTGAGACTTCGACTGGATTATTTCAAGATTCAGACAAAACTCCGCTTTTGAGAATCAAAAAAACAATACTTCACTTCATTCCAAAAAAAAGAAGCGAGCTTCATTTCTGAAACTCGCTTCATATTGAATCTTTTTTGATTCATTTGTGACCAAACCTTCAAAGTTCGAACTTTTTGGTGGAGGATTTGAGGGAGATTAGTTTGTTTGTAAAAGAACACATTACAGTATTAAATACTTCAAAAAAGAGTTGAAAAAGGTAAAATAACAATTTCTACATCCAGACTTCTTAACCATGTAAAAATAACCAACGTTGGGAATTTACTCGTATGCACTAACACCATAATTTTGGCTACATATTAATCATTAAAAATTTATAATATGAAAAATCAAAACAAAGAAAGAGTTCCTATTGAATTGATGGAAAAATTAAAAAAATGGGCAACAACCGAACTTTCCGAAGATGAATTGGCAGTTTTAAACACCGTTTTTGGAGTGTATCATTTAGGGACGCAAAAGAAATCCATGATTCTAAAAGAGTATCCAGAATACCTTAAAGAAATTGCTGCTGCTACTGATGAAGAAGCAATTGCTCCTTTTATTACACCTATTACGCCAACCACTACCACGACAACTATTACTACAACGATTGCGAGTCATCCGTGGATTACTTGTAAAAAGTAGTAAGTGCTGAATGTAAAGGCAATTCAAACAGAGGAAGTACAAAACTTTCTCTGTTTTTTAAAAATTAATTCTTAAAAAGTAAACTCATGAAACATACTAAAAAACCATTACCAATGGAAGCGCCTCAATCATTAGTTAATAAGTTAAAATCGTATGCAAAAGAACATTTAACAGATGATGAACGCACTACTTTAAATGCTGTTTTTGGTGTATTCAATTATTCCATGGTGCATAAAGAAGAAGCACTCAAAGAACAACCAGGATTTTTAAAAGTTGTTACAAACGCTTTCGAACATATGGGAAAGTCTTTTGATATATCCGCCAACACTACTATTGAAACAGGAGAAACTACTAAACACGTGGATGTAGATGTTCTTTTGCGTCCGTCAGAAAAAGAGTTTTAGTAAAAATCCACCATCATCTATAATTTTAACAACTTATGAAATTAACAGCTAATAATAGTATAGCGTATGCTAATAGTATAGGACTTACCAATGTTTCTGTAAAGAACATAAGAAACATGCGTCATTTTTGTGCGACGGTTGCTTCTGATCAAGGTGAATTTTTAATAAAGCAACAAGGTAATAACAGTCAAATATTCGGCAATGTAAGTTTGACCAACGAATTGTTGTTTTATAAGCATCTGTGTTATGAAGATGCTAATCCTTTTAAAGACATCACTCCAGCGTTATATAATTTTGATTTTGAGCATCAAATCGTTACAATTTCTTTTATAAAAAATGCAACTGTATTTATTCTGAAAAGCAATGATGATTCAAATTATGAACTCGTGGAAAAATTGGCATCATATGTAGCAATATTGCATAAAACACCTATCGACACTACGTTTCCTAAAATAAATCCATCAGCGCACATACAAACTCATGATAAAGTGACTCCTGAAGCATTTGCCGCTGGCGGACCTTCGTATCCAAAATTCTTGGAAATGATGCAACGATATCCAGAATTTAATGAAGCTCTCCGTGCTCTAAAATCAGAGATAAATTACGATACGTTGATTCACGGAGATTTGAAATATGACAATATTCTTTTGATAGAAGATTCAAAAGAACCTGATTTAAAAATTATTGATTGGGAACTTATAGGTATTGGAGATCGTTATATGGATTTGGGATATGTGATTGGTAACTTTCTAATATTCATAATTGACGATATTGAATACAAAGATAACTCATTACATGTCAATGAAAACGCTTTGGATTTTCTTCAAGATACTGTTTCAAGCTTTATAAATACATACAACGCTCAATTTCCTGGAAATACAATAGACTACAGTAAATTATCAAAATTTACCTCACTGTATTTACTCAATCAGTTTTATGCAGCTTCATTGTTTAAGAATGAATTTTCAAGACAAGATATTTATAAATTAAAGTTAGCCAAAACATTACTTATGAACCCTCAGGCTTTACATGATACACTTTTTATGAAATCAATAATCAATAGTTATGAACCAATTTTTTGAAACATTACAAACAGCATTTATCTTATCAAATGATGCACTAGTACATAACACAACACAAAAAGTTATTGTAGATACGGAGCATTTAGATAAAGAATCTTTATCCATTTCTCAAATTACCAATTTTTTATATCAGCACTATTATAATGAAACGGATATGGAAGATACTTCCTCAAATCTTCAAACAGATATTAATTTCGAAAAAGAGTTGGCGCAATTATTTTCAGACAGACGTCGAAAAAATCAGCAATGGAAAGTTCTAGAAACTGATAAAAACCCAGCATATCTCTATGTACAACGTGGTGGAATTACTTTATTTGTTGACAGATTAAGACATTTACCAATAGAAGAAGAACAAAGAAACGCCAAGAAAGATGATTTGATTACGATCTCATTTCCTTGCCAATATCCTAATATCTCAAATGGGTTTTATTCATTTATGAGCGAGTATGAGAGAAACACATACAACACAAACACTGTCCGTATTTATTTTAATTTGAAACCTTCAAAGGCAGTTGCATTTACAAAATTGCTTCTAGAAAAACTATATTTCAATACTATTGCTTTTGAATATAAAGTGTTTAAATACATAAAAACTACACAAAGAATGGATACTGCGGTGTTGTATTTTAATGCAGACCAATATAAAAAAATAATAGCTATTTTAAATCCGCTATTTGAAGCGTCTAGTGCATACCTCAATGCAAAGAATTCTATATTCCATTACAAATTATTTCCTGGTATTGGACTTGCGGAAGAGCCACTTCATGAAAACCAAACAAAACGCGAAAGTTATGGCACACACAGATGTCGTTTATTAGCAGAAGCTATTTTTAAAAATCTAAATGTATTAAAAATCAAAAATGAGCTTCCTTCTTATATTTTTAATCATTCGTTACTAAATAATGGTATTGATCCAAAATATATGTTCTTTAACGGTACTAACAGTTTAGTATGTAGGTATTTAAAGAATCTTTAGAATTAGTTTGATAGTATACTACAAACGAATGTAAGTAGTAATTTAAGCTAAAAATTTATAACTTTAAAGAACTAACCAAAAACTCCACTTATGGAAACAACAAAATTTATTAATTACAGTACAACTGTTTCATTAAGCCCTGAAGATAATGATCGTTTTCAAGCTGTTTATGCCAGTCAACGTTATGGAACATTTTTTGGTGTTTTTGCGAAATTCAACATTCAAAAAAAAGGTACCTCCATCGTTTTATATCATATCGATCTTGAACTTATAAATTATAAAGGTATACTTAACCTAAGTATTGTAAGTGCTGAAATAGACGGTTTTGCCCGGGAGAAAAATAGAGATATTCCCGTAATTCTACTCAAAGTGTATGTGATGGCTAAAATAGATTCCGTTGAGACTGAAAAACAAGTTGTTTTAGACAGGCCTTTGGTGATACAAAAAGGAATGTACTTTTCTGTGATTTCTGAAACCATGCCATTGAGCGGTTCTGAAAAAAAGAATGCTCCTTTTGTAAAAGGTGTCTTTGATGATGAATTCCATTATAGAGATGGTCTTTTTAGTATTCCTAGAAAAGTCACTGAAATTGATTTAGAACAAGATTTACCAGGAAAAGCTGAACAAGGATTTGATTTTCAATCTCCTTTAATGAATAATGATCGGTTTAGTTCCATTAGATGCAGAGTAGGAAATTCTATGATTATAATACCAGACTAAAATGAAACGATTCTGTTTTGTACTTATTATAAGTTTATTTATAGAGGTTTCTGCACAACATTCTACAGCTACTGAAGCGCTCATTGGGCATCGATTTGACACTTTTCAGAATAGCATAAAATCTGATACTTCAAAACATACAGTAGCTCTCAAATTACTAAATCAAATCTTGTATCATAAAGGGCAAAATAAAATAATTGATTCACTTCAACTCCACACTATCAAAGATATATCTGTTGATGGAAATACGTTGTTAGAAATATGTACAGGGTATTATTCTCTATATAATAACATTAATTCTGGTCAATGTTTTTATCACTTTAATAACGCCTATATTGCTGCAAAAGAAACAAATAATATATCTTTTATCAAATTAAGCCTTTTAGGTTTTCTTGAGCTATATCGTAAAGAGATTGTGCAAAGTAACGAGCAATTTAAGATGTATTTAGAAGCTTTTGAAGAATTGGTGTCTACTAAAGATGATGAAGCCTGGTTATTGTATTATAGGAATTATTTTTATAGCACATCTATATTTAAACCACAAGCTTTTTATCATTCGTCCAAACAACTTATTCCTTTTCTACAACAGAACAGCTTAAGCATTTCGTTACAAGCACGTTACCTTGAAGATATAGGGCTGTATTATAATAGAGTACATAAAAATGATAGTGCTATTTGGTATTACAATCAACTTTTACGATTAGCTGACAAACCCTATTTAAATAATCATAAATTTACTGTCAATCTTGATTTAGCCGAAATTAGTGTAAAAACAAAACATTATAAACAAGCAAATCAATATCTAAAATTAGCGGAAGCCTATGCTAATAAATCAGATCCTATAAGATCCAACTTTACCCTAGAAAGATTTAAAGCGCTTTATTATTATGAAAAAATTCCAAAATACGACAGTGCTTATTATTATTTAAAACAATCTATTGCTAAAGGACACCTATTAGATTACAGAAAAAATACATTGAAAATATCCGAACTCAATGTCAAATTAGGTACTGCCGAAAAAGAAAAAGAGATTTTACGACAAAAAAGTCAATTACAACTCGAAGAGCGTACACAAAACATGATACTTTATGGAGCGTTGGTTATATTTTTCTTTGGTGGAATTACTTCGTATCTTATCTATAAAAACTTAAGGCGAAAGAAGTTTATAGCTGAACAAGAACGTGAAATTGAAAAACAAAAAGCAGCTAAGATTCTTAAAGAACAAGAAATAACCATCATTAATGCCATGATTGATGGACAGGAAAAAGAACGAAAGGAATTGGCAGAAGAGTTGCATGATAATATATCTTCTACCTTGGCTTCTGCAAATATGCAACTTACATATTTGATTAAAAATAAGAGCAAAATTGATAATCCTAACGATATACTAACTAAAATTGCTTCCCACATTACTAAAGCGTATGAGGAAGTACATAATATGGCACATTTAAAAAATAGCGGTGTTATGGCACAAAAAGGATTATTAACGGCAGTAAAAGATCTGGCAAAAAATGTGTCTATTACCAACAAGATTCAAATAGAAATAAAAGGCGCCAATTTAAAGAACCGAATTAAAAACGCTTTAGAAATTTCTATCTTTAGAATTATACAAGAATTAGTGAATAATATAATAAAGCATGCCAACGCTAATGAAGCTTCAATTTCTATAAACCATTACGATGCCATCTTGGGAATCATTGTGGAAGATAACGGACAAGGATTTCAATTAAAGGACTCAAAAAATAAAGGAATGGGACTTTCTAGTATAGAAAGACGTGTTGAAAATCTTGGGGGAACATTTGAAATAGACTCTTTTACAGGCAAAGGTACCACAGTATTAATAGACATACCCATACTATGAAAATTATAAAACTTGCTGTAGTGGAAGACCATCAATCTATGATTGATGGTATAAGTTTATTATTAAAATATGAAAAACATATTGATGTGATTGGATATTTTAATAATGGACAAGCCTTCTTAGATTTTTTAGAAGTAGTAGATTATAAAGCCTTTCCAAATGTAGTTTTAACTGATATAAAAATGCCTCAAATTAATGGCATAGAATTGACAAATATTATAAAGAAAAAATATTCAGATATAGCAGTGATTGCTTTTTCAATGTTATCACAACCAGCCATTGTTGAGCAAATGCTTTCGGTAGGTGTATCTGGATATTTACTAAAGAATTCTAGTCTCGATATGATATTAACAGCAATAAACAAAGTATACAATGGTGCTCATTTTTTTGATGAATCATTACAAGACATTGTGAAAAATTACAATCCAAAAAGGATCAAAAAAATTACAGATAAATATGCCTTACTCACTAAAAGCGAAAAAGAAATTTTAACCCTTATTGGTCAGGGTATAATATCTAGTAAAATTGCAGAAATTAGATTCACGGCAGTATCAACAGTAGAAAAACACAGAAAAAATATGATCAAAAAACTAGAACTTACAGGGAAAAATGATCTGCTCCGTTTTGCTGTAGAAAGAAACATGATGAACTAATATAAAATTTGGTTCCTTCTGTTTTGAACATGTCGCCTTAGGTATAAAAAACAAAATATATAACTATTGTTTTATAAACTTTTAAAATTATATTGACCTCGGCAGGATTATTCCATGATCCAGACAAAGCTCCGCTTTGAAAATAAAAAACTCACTAAAATAAAAAAGCAAGCTATTTATTTTAGCTTGCTTTTCATTTATTCGTGACCTCGACTGGATTCAAACCAGTAACCTCTTGAGCCGTAATCAAGTATTTTAGTATTTGTTTAGTATCTCTTTTTTACCTAAAAGCTTGTAAAACCTATACATTACGGCAAATGTAACGCTATTTGTTAATAGGTGTTATATGTTTATTTATATTATTTGTGGGCAAATTGTGGGCAAATCGTGGGCAAATGATTAATTTAGTTTAAATTATTATGACAATGAATGTTAGAATTTCAATAGTATTAGATAAAAGACGCGCAAAGGAAAACGGAAAGTTTCCAGTCAAATTAAGAGTATTTAATAAGATTTTAAAAAAAGACAAACGTTATCCTTTGGATATTGATTTAACAAAAGACGAATTTCAAACTATTTGGATAGATGGTAATAGTAAGAATTTAAGAGGTACAAATAAAGAAATACACAAGATGCTTTATGCTATTGACGAAAGAGCCGATAAAGAAGCCAAAGCAATGCCTGTATTTGATTTCAGTAAGTTTGAAATGAAACTCTTTAGAAAGTCCACAGATAAAAACAACGTACAATACCATTTTAATTTAGCTATTGATAAGAATATTAAAAACGGCAAAATTGGAACGGCTGAAAGTTTTAAATACACGCTTAATTCATTTGCACAATTTAGTAAGGACAAAAAAAAATGTTCAATAGACAAATTAACATTTGAAACAATTACAATTGATTGGCTAAATGAGTATGAAAAATTTATGCTTTCCAAAAACAAAAGTTATACGACCATAGGTATATATACAAGAACGCTACGAATCATATTTAATAATGCCATAGGCATGAACGATATTAGAGAAGAAATTTATCCTTTTAGCAAAGCAAAAAATGATGGACTATACAAAATACCACGCACCCAAAAAGTAAAGAAAGCTTTATCTTCTATACAATTAAAAACGTTATTTGCTGCTAAAGTTAAAAATGATAATGAAGCAAAAGCAAAAGCGTTTTGGTTTTTTAGCTACTTGTGTAATGGAATGAATTTAAAAGATATTGCACTATTAAAGTATTCCGATATTGATAAAGATAAGTTTACATATTATAGGGCAAAAACGTTTGAAAAATCTGCAGAAAAAACAATTATTACAATCTACTTAACAGACTTTGTGAAAAAAGTAATGGCTACCTATGGCAGTAAAAACAAAAGCAGTTTTATTTTTGATATTATAGATGCCAAAGATGATAGTATTACTCAGTATAAAAAGATTAAAAACTTCACGCGTTACATCAATGACCATATTAAAAGAATAGCCAAAGCAAACGATTTACCGCAAGATATTTCTACTTATTGGGCAAGGCATTCGTTTGCAAGTAATTCATTGCGTAAAGGGGCAAGTATGGAGTTTATAAGCGAAGCCTTAAATCATAGTGATCTAAGCGTTACAAAACATTATTTCGCAGGTTTTGAAGATGAAGCTAAAAAAGAGTTTGCAAAGAATTTAATAAATTTTTAGGCACATGGACATTATTAATATTCTCACATTACAGTTGACAAAGATTGAAAACTTGTTAAAAAAAGATTTAGAAAATAACTCTATAACTTATAATTATCATATCAATGAAAAAGCGAACTTTTTAAACTATTATAAGCTTCAATCATTTATTACTAGCAATGAGATTAAAAACTTAGAAGCACTAACAAATATTAACCGAAAATGTAAGAATATTTTAGAATTGTGGAATCTCGATTTAAAAGATGTACCATACAAAGAATTAAAAGAAGACTTCAATTATATCAATCACGAAAAAGAAGAAAGCCTTTCTACAAGCTTAGATTTTCATACAATTTCTACATTAGAAACAGACGACTATTGGAAAAATTACAATACCATTCATGGGAAAAGATTCTTTATTGAAAATTATGGTGTTTTAAATTATCCGATTTCAAAAATTGCTTCTATGTCTATAAACATAACAAACTTAATAGAAAATCAATTTCCCGAAACAATTGTAAGTTTAAGTGGCGAATACTATTTGTACGAATATCTAACTAAAAAAAAATTTAGACTACAAACTGTTATAAAAGCACTTGAAAAAAAAGACTTTGACCCATTTTGTAAAAGAATAGAAAATTATGAATTTAGGTATTTTTTTATTGCAAAAAACTTAGAAGGCAAAAAGCAAATTGAGTTTAAACACGATACGTTAGATCATATTAAAGAAGTCCGTGACGCGCAATTAATTTCTAAATACAAAGTAGTATTAAATGGACTAATTGAGAACATCACAAGTGATAAAGAAGGTATTGAAAATGAAGCTGAGGAAAAAAACAACTTCATACTATCAACTATTGACGAACATTTTGAAGATGTTAGAAATGAAATAAATGATGATGATTATGATCGATTGAGAAACGCATTAAAAACTTTTATAGAAAACGAAAAATTTCCAACACTAGAAAAAGAAATAAACCTTAAAAGGCTTGCAGTAAAAAAAGTCGGATGGATAATCAACCGTATTTTATTTGATTTTGGTAAAAGCGTTAGCATTGATGTTTTGAATTTTTCAATAAACAATATTTCTATTTATTCAAAGCAAGAGATAGACAAAACTGACTATAAAAAAACTAATATTTATAAACATTTCACACAAAAAACCTAATAAATATAAGGTGTCCACCATAACCACCAAAACCACTTTTTTAACCACCAAAACCACTTCTAATATTTGCAACTGAACATAAAAACAGTATGCAAAATGATTAACATTGATTTAAGTGTTTTAAGCGATTTAAAAAAAACATTAAGTAACATGGAAACGTTGTTACTAGAATTAAAAGAAATTGGTTTAAATGCCGAAACTGGAAGCGGTAACAAATGGTTAAACCTAAACGAATTATGCGAATACTTACCGCAAAAACCCTCAAAGGCAACGCTATACGCCAAACTAGCAAAAAATGAAATTCCAGCGCATAAGCGAGGTAAAAAATGGTTTTTCTTAAAAGACGAAATTGACACGTACTTAAAAGAAGGACGTAAAAAAACAGTTTCCGAAATAGAAACCGAAGCCGATAACTTTTTAGCAAAGAAAAAGAAATAATCTCACGATGTTTCAAGCTTTCAAAGTGACCGACTACACAAAAATAATAATTCGAGATATAGATAGTAACTATCTAAAAACACACGCTTTTTTGGACTTCAAAAGGGTGGTATCTGTGTCAACTGGCGAATATCAAAATTTCAAAGTAGCGGAACATCATTTTTGTAAAATCAAAGTATATGATAGCGGATTTATAATTTTTTCGGGAAGCATCCACAAAATGTGGAATTCTATAAAAGGAATCAAAGCACCTTTTTACGATAAGTTGACAAAACAACAAAAAGAACATTACAAAGGTTTTAATGGTAATCAATTTACCATCAATGACATTTTTGAAATTAGAGAATATTTAAAAACGTTGTTTAATTGTGAACCATACCAAATGATATTTCAAAACATTGAATTTGGTGTAAATGCAAACATAAATTTTAACCCAAATAAATACATAAATGGATTGCTTTTTCACAAAGGTATTTTGTTTGAAGAAAGACATAAAAGAAGCTTTGCACAAGTGGAACATCAAAGATATTTTCTAAAAATTTACAACAAGTCACGACAATACGGAATGCCAAAAGATACTTTGCGTGTAGAACTGAAAATTAAAAGAATGGAAGAAATCAAACACATCGGAATCAAAACATTTGCGGATATAAACACCTCCACACTAAACAAAGCAAAAGACCTACTTTTAAAACGTTTTGACGAGGTTATGTACTTTGATAAAACAATTGATAAAAACAGCCTTACAAAGCACGAAAAAAGACTCATTCAAAAGTATGCAAACCCTGTGTACTGGATGGACGATTTAAAGCCAAAACATAGAGATACACCAAAGAAAAAATTAATTGAAATGATACAGCACAAATCAAAGAATTTAAAACAACAAATACGGGAAAGCATCATTCAAAAGTGTGTAATAATTAACCAACTTTCTAAAAGTGTATGTGTGTAATAATTAACTATTCAAGTATAGGGTTATTCATTACACACCTAAATAGTACAAAGTTCTCTTAAAGATTTAGGTTATTATGGGAAGAAATACAACAACAGCGCAAAGCATAGAAAGCGCGTGTAAATTAGATTTGCGAATCATGTTAAAAGATGGTTCAATACAAAAAAATCGACACATAAGCGGTTCAATTAGTTGGGAGCGTGGCGGTAAAATATCATTTGAAAGTAAGCTATTTGAAAATGAAAAATATGTACACGTCATGTACAAAACAACCGACCGTAACGGAATTACTAAAAACTATGACTACAAAATACAATTGGTTTCAGTTCCTAGTAATTTAAACAAAGGAAAAGTTTTATATTTTAGGTGTCCAAAAACGGGAAAGCGCGCACGGGTTTTATATTCAGCATACGGAAACGATTTATTTTTACATCGTGACTATTACAAAGACTATTACGGAAAACGACTATTTTACAACTCACAAACAACCTCAAAAGAATGGTATAACAATACAATGTACTTTAACGCTAAAAGACGAAAAGAAAGCTTTGAAGCCTATTTACGTAAGTTTAAACAATGGAAAAGAACCTATCGCGGAAAGGAAACAAAGCATTTCAAAAAATTACGCTTATTAGAAGAAAAAATGCTGCATTACAACATAAAACGATGTCAAGCACTTCGAACAGTACAATTATTTAAAGTTCCTTAATTATTTAGGTTTCCACGCACGCGCACGCGAGAACAAAAAAAAGATTATGCCAAAACCACAAACATTTCCATTACTATTTGATGAAGTAAAACAGCTGAGTATAACAGACTTGAAAAAGTTAAAGTACTTAACAAAAAAGGCACATATCAAAGGTGTAGTGTCATGGAAACGGAACGGAACGGAAACGGGCTGTATAAGCTTAGAAACTAACATCAATGACACAAATGGTACGCTACACTTAAAATACACTTGTAATGGCACGGATTACGACTATAAAGTGCGTTTGGTAACAATACAATCAAATATTGGGAACGGCTTAATTTGGTATTTCATTTGCCCGTTTACAGCAAAGCGTTGTAGAAAGCTATATTTACTAAGTGAACGCTTTATACATCGTTCCGCATTATCGAGCGGAATGTATACCACGCAAACACATTCTAAAAAGTGGCGAAATATTGAAAAAGTATACGGAAACTATTTTGACCATGAACAACACTACGCAGAACTATACAAGAAGCACTTCAAAAAGTACTATAACGGAAAACCTACAAAGCGTTATAAAATACTAAAGGAAAAAATAAAAGATGCAGAACGGTTTGACGCTATCGACATTGAACGCCTATTTTTGATGTAGATGTAAATAAACATACACAATAAATACTTGGTTTTAATCAACTGAATGTATCGACAAAGAACTACATTAAAAAAAATACGCAATTCCGTAAGCTAGTTATCAAAGAAGTTACTATTTTTAAATTCTTACATTTTCAGTAAAACAGTATAGTATGCTAAAACTTGTAAGTGAAAATATTCTTTATTAGAAACTATGAATAAAATAAATACTAGAAAGGCACTTAATCCAGCTTATCGAAAACATAAACCATTACGAAAAGACGTAACCAATTTTACTACACAATTACAAAACTGTATTGACGCTGTAAAGTTAAGCGATAGCAAGGGAGAAAGCGAGGAACATATAAAATCGCATTTCACTTCATTTTTTCAATCTACTTTCTATAAAGATAATTACATAAATACTAAAGATAGAATTGATTTGGCAATCTACTTGGATAATACTGTAAAATCCGATGTAGGTGTTATTATTGAAGCAAAGAAACCAAGTAACAAAGCAGAGTTTCTAACTACTAAAAACCTTAATCGGAAAGCATTACAGGAACTTCTTTTATATTATTTACGGGAACGTGTAGACAATGAAAATAATAATATTAAACATTTGATTGCTACAAATGGCTATGAATGGTATTTGTTCAACGCATCCGATTTTTATGATTATTTCTATAAAAACAAAGCTTTACTAAAAGAATATAAAGCCTTTAGAGATGGACTCAAAGACACCTCAAAAAATGAACTTTTCTACAATGAAATTGCAAAAAAATATATTGCAGAGGTTGAGCAGAGTTTGCCTTATGTTCACTTAGATTTTTCAAAAACAGATTTCAATAAATTAAGTGATGCACACCTAAATACACTTTTCAAAATATTTTCAGATGTCCATTTGTTAGGGCATTCGTTTGGCAATGATAGTAACCAACTAAACAAAGCTTTTTACAATGAATTACTGCATATCATTGGATTAGAAGAAATAAAAGACAAAGGAAAAAAAATCATAAATCGCAAAGATCAAAAAGATAGAGACTATGCGTCTTTACTAGAAAATGCAATTGTATTACTCGAAGATAGAGATTACTTAACCAATGTAAAAAGTGTAGACAATGGAGCAGACAAAGCCTTTAACGTAGGCTTAGAATTGTGTTTGACTTGGGTTAACCGTATTTTATTTTTAAAGCTTTTAGAATCGCAATTAGTAACCTATCATAAGGATGCAAAATATAAGTTTCTACAATCAAATTTTGTACATGATTATGATGAATTGAATGACTTATTCTTTTCCGCATTAGCAAAGCAAGAAGAAGAAAGACACCCAAAATACAAAGAAAAGTACAAAGATATTCCGTACTTAAACAGTTCTTTATTTGAGCGAAATACTTTAGAATCCGAAGCTTTTGAAATTTCAGCGTTAAACAATGACGAAATTGTAATTTATAGCAGTACTGTTTTAAAAGATGCAAACGGAAAAAGGCTAAAAGGAAAACTTTCTACGTTAGATTATCTGTTTAAGTTCTTAGATGCGTTTGACTTTGCCACAGATGGAAATGAAGGAATTGAAGACGGACAAGAAACCAAATCATTAATAAACGCTTCTGTATTAGGGTTAATATTTGAAAAGATAAACGGCTACAAAGAAGGCTCGTTTTACACGCCTGCATACATAACCATGTATATGTGTAAAGAAACGCTTAGACGTGCTGTAATACAGAAATTTAAGGAACATGAAGACGACGAAATAGAAACCTTTGAGGACTTACAATCTTATTGCCACCGTTTTTTTAAAATAGACGACTTAAAACGATTTAATGCAATTGTAAACAGTTTGCGTATTTGTGATCCTGCGGTGGGTTCGGGTCACTTTTTAGTAAGTGCCTTAAATGAATTGATAGCCATAAAAAACGAACTACGAATTTTAGTTGATGCCAAAGGCTTACCGCTTCGCTGTGATATTGAAATCGTAAACGACGAATTGTATGTATTGGATGATAGAGGCGCATTATTTGAATACAACCCAAATGACAAAGAAAGTGTGCGCATACAACACACCTTATTTCACGAAAAACAAACATTAATAGAAAACTGTTTATTTGGTGTAGACATTAACCCAAATTCAGTAAAAATATGCCGTTTACGTCTGTGGATTGAGTTGCTAAAAAATGCCTATTACAACAGCGATAACCGACTGCAAACACTTCCAAATATTGATATAAATATAAAGTGCGGAAACTCTCTAATAAGTAGGTTTACTTTAGATGATGACTTAAAAGACGCTTTTAAAGGCAAAGAAGTAGCACACAGTTTCATAGATTACAAAAACGCAGTTGCAGAGTACAAAGAAACCAATAGCAAAGAACGTAAGCGAGAAGTATTAGAAATAATTGACGAGGTTAAAAACAACTTTAAAAGCACGCTAGACAATGCCTTTATAGACAAATTTCAAAAGGCACAAGGGAAACTCATAAACGAGCAGGAACGACAAAAAAACCTCAAAGCCTTTGAAGAAAAAATAACCAAAGCAGACAAGGACAAACTCAAAAAACTAAAGGCAAAAGCAGAAGCAACCTATGTAGAAAAAGAAGAAATTGTAAACAATGCCATATACCGCAATGCGTTTGAGTGGCGTTTTGAATTTCCCGAAGTATTAGCAGACGATGGTAGCTATATTGGTTTTGATGTTATTATAGGAAACCCGCCTTATGTTGATATAAAAGCCATTGATAATAATATTGTTAAATATTTGTTTGATAATTTTAAAACATCTTCAAATCGTGTAAACTTATATTCAACTTTTGTTGAGCAAGCTTATGAATTGTTAAAATCAAAAGGGTATTTTTCTTTTATTATTCCTAATTCAATATTAATGAATTCATCCTATGTGAGATTAAGAAACTTAATTAAAAATGAAATATTTAAAATTATAAAGTTACCCGAAAGAGTTTTTGAAGATGCAACAGTAGAAACCGTAATTATTGAATTTCAAAAATCTAAAGAGGTTGAAAAGTGTAAAACGATTTTATACGCAAAAAATGATTCGATTGATTCAATTGATAATTCGTTTGAGTATTTAGTTTCCAAAAAGTCTTGGAATATATATAATGAACCTAAGTTTAATATATATATATCTGACGAGATACTTAAACCCTTGAATGTAATTCATTCCAAAGGTGTAGAACTTGGTGAAATATCTGATTTTACACTTGGAATAACACCTTATGATAAGTATAAAGGACACTCGCAAGAATTGATAAAGAGTAAAGCTTTTCACTCAGAAACTAAACTATCCGAAGACTATAAGCCACTAATTAAAGGTCAAAATATTACACCTTATTTTATAGATAATTTACAAAGCGGTTTTATTAAGTATGGTGATTGGTTGGGAGCATCCCGCGAAGAAAGATTTTTTAAAGAACCAAGAGTAATTGTTAGGCAAATTGTTTCGGGAAAACCTCCTAAAATATATGCAGGTTATACAGATGAATCTTTGTATTTTACTCAAATAGGATTTAGTATAATTCCTAACGATACAATATCACCATTGGAATTAACAGCTTTATTGAATAGTAAAGTTTTGAATTTCTATCATAAATATTTATTTCTTGATATAGAAAAAGAATTATTTCAAAAAATATTAATTGAAAATTGCAAAAAATTTCCAGTTATGCCGTTTGAAAACAAAGAAATAATTGAAACAAAAGTTAACCAAATCTTAGAAATCAAAAAAGACAACCCACAAGCAGACACAAGTAAGTTAGAAAACGAAATTGATACAATGGTATACGAACTCTACGGACTTACCGAAGATGAAATTGCTATTGTAGAAAACAGCTAAAAAGGCTAACTATTATTTTTTAGACATATTCACAACATCAAGCAACTTTTCCAAATCTTCTTTTGAGTAGATGCGATACACTTCATTTTGATACTCGACAAAGCCATCAAGTATAGAATTTCCTTTTGTTGGTTTAAACAATTGGCGTATATCTACGTCCAAAACCTCCGCAATTTTCACTAAAGTATCAAACTTTGGTTTTGTTTTTCCCGATTTGAAACCACTTGCAGAAGTTTCAGATACACCAATCAATGTAGCAAATTCGCTATTACTGATTTTCTTTTCCTTTAAAATCTCATCTATTCGTAGCATAATATTCAATATTGATAACACAAATATAAGTAATACTTAAAAAATAATTCAAAATATAGGTGTCACTTGTATTAATTACAATTATTAGTTATATTTATCCATAATTTATAACTAATACTTTTAAAATTAATAGATCAATAGTATTTTAAACACTTCAATATGGCGACACAAAAGCAACTCAACAAAGAATTAGTACAGGAAATCAAAGAAATCAAAGCTGAACTACAAAAATGCAAGCAAAATTTTGAAATAGAAATGAACATCAAAAACGGTTTGTACTATTTCATTTTAACAAACGATTTAGTTGGTTTGCTTAAACAGTTCCAACAAACCAATGATTATGAAAATGAAGATTATTATATTAAATGCTTAGAGTTTTTGACTGATAAGTTACCGTGAAGATAGGAACTACAAAGGATTTAAGACTTTGAGAAGTCAAAAAGAAAACCATAAAGTTAGTAGGAGTCTATGAAGGCTAATTTGCAAAAAGTGGGCAAATTGTGGGCAAATGAAAAAACCAGTATTTTACAAAACGTTGTAAAGTACTGGTTTTATTAGTGACCTCGACTGGATTCAAACCAGTAACCTCTTGAGCCGTAATCAAGTGCGCTATTCAGTTGCGCCACGAGGCCGTTTTGCGGGTGCAAATATATTTCTTTTTATATTAAATACAAACAATAAAGTGTAAAAAAACAATCTTTTTTGAACTTAAACACGATTCATCGAAATAGATTATTTATATAAAAATACGATTGTCAATCTAACGCTTTGGTTGTGACGTAATAACGCCATCCAATGATTGCTAATTGAAATTTTGTTGCTTTACTTAAATCCAATTGTTTCTTAGAAAAAGAGGGCAATAATATTTTATTCAACTTCGCTAAGATTCTGAAAATTTCTTTTTTCATTACCAAATGATCTTAATTTAAAACTAAAGATACTAAACTACCGAAAGATAAAAAAATAAAGGCAAGTTATAGAGAACTTGCCTTTGTAAAATATTGCAGTAAAAAAAATTATTTCTTTGTTTTAATAATAATAACGCCATCTTTTCCTTTTTCACCGTACTTTTCAATAGCTGAATCCCCTTTTAAAACTGAAACACTTTCAATTTTATTAGGATCTAATTTATCCATTTTACTTTGTTTTACTTGCTTTCCATCAATAATAATAAGTGGTTTTTTATTGCCAGAATTATGAAAAACAATTTTGTTATCTTCTTCACTGATAATCTCAATTTCTACGTCTTTACCTTTTTTATCCGCCGAATTTCCTATAAAAACGAAGTTATTTCCTTCTCCATTCTTAATTTCAATTTCTTCTTCAATAATTTCGTCTGGAGATAGTTTTTTCCCGTTTACGATAATAACCTCTTTTCCGTTTTCCCTCTTAATATCAACCGTTTTGATGTCTTTTTTATTGACCCAGGTATTCACGCTTGTATTTCCACCACCATTAGATCTAATGATAAAAGTTTTGTCCTTTGAATCATCATCGTCTTTGTATTCGGATTTTACAGTGTACGAGTAAGTTCCTTTACCTATTTTTTCGAATGCTTTCGATTTAATAAACAATTGATTATCACGTTTTCCTAACTGAATTTCAGTAATTGCCTTATCTTCGGCAGCTTTAAATTTTCCGTTGGCTGCTTCCATATTTTTTGCAGTCAATACCAATCCAATATTACTGATTTCTCCTTTTGAGTTAAAATCAACATCACTATACGTAAACTTAATATCTTGAGAAGAAAACAATTTTTTGTAGGCTTTCAACTCTTCAACAGTCGTATTCTTAGTGATAACAACGACCAAATCTCCCACGACTTCTTTTTCAATAAAAGTTGCTTCTGCTGTATAAGTTGTTGTAGGGATTTCTTTTGCGATGACTTCCGTATTAAACAGAAATACAAACGCAATAAGCATTGGTAAAATAAGTACTTGTTTCCATCGATTCAGATGTTTTGATTGTGTTTTTTGTAACATAACTATTCGTTTTTTGATTAATGAATTATAAAAATTATTGGTTAATGCAGGACAATACGTATGTCCTGAAACTTTCAATAATGTAAGTTGATATTCTTTTTTAGAAGGTGTCTGTTTAATGGCTGCACTATCGGCTAAAAACTCTAAATTTTGTAATATAAATTTCTTGTGAGACCATGCTAACGGATTGAACCAAAAGAAAATACAATACAGTTTCGCCACAAAAACATCGATAGAATGCAGTTGACGACTGTGCGCTTGTTCATGTATTAAAATCGCGGTCAATTCGGATACTGAATACAACTCCGGATTGTACACGATATAATTAAAAAATGAAAAAGGTGAAAATGTTTCCGTGGTTTCAATATATATAAATTGTCCGTCTCTTTTTGTAACAGGAGAAGTCCAAAGCAATTTGCATAATGAAGCGAGTTCCACTAAAAATTTGCCAAAGAAAAATAATACGCCTGCTACGTATCCAACTAAAATAATAGTGGTCCAAGACACTGAGGTATCTACTGTTTCAGGAGTTCCAGCAACTGTAAACATATTACTTGTGATACTTGTCAATGTTGGAATCTCTACATATTTCGTAATCACCAAAAATGGAATTAACAAAGAAAAAACCATGCCGCCTAACAAGAAAAAACGATTTTCATTAAAAAAAGTTTCCTTGCGCAGCAATAAAAAATACATTCCTAAAAAGAGTAGGAGTACGCCTGAACTTTTTGCGAAAAATAAGAATAATTCATCCATTACTGTTCTTTTTCAATAAGGTTAATAATCTCTTTCAAATCGTCCACGCTGATTTTTTCTTCTTTCGCGAAAAACGACACCACATTCTTATACGAATCATTAAAATAATGCTGAATAGCAGAATCCATATATTTTTTACGATATGCTTCTTTTGTCACAACAGGATAATACTGATGTGTATTTCCATACGCATTGTGAGACACATATCCTTTTTCTTCCAAATTCCGAACAATAGTCGATAAGGTGTTATAATGAGGTTTTTTGGTGGTAATTTCTGCCATCACATCTTTTACAAACGCTTTTTCAAGCTGCCAGATGATGTGCATGACTTCTTCCTCCTTATTAGTTAATTTTTGCATGATTCGATATATATTAAATTGACTATGATATAATTTCAATACAAATATAAACTAAAAAAACAGTTATGCAACTATAAAAATAGTTAACCAACGAAAATTATAGTTTATTTAACACGAATTACGTGCTAAAAAATAGTTGTGAAGGTTTGGATTACAATAATAGGAGCATTTTATTAATTTCAACATAGTGTTGACTAAGGTTAAATTAAAAAATGCAGCGAAGCTAACATATTTGAAGTAATTTAGAGTTGTAATAGATTTTCTGGTGCTTCGTTCGTGTTTGAGATATAAAAGGAAATAGTATCTTCGCAAAAAATATAGTGTACATGGAAAACATAGTGTATGTAGTTATAGGATTAATACTATTGGTTGTTGGGGGAGAATTTCTTGTCAGAGCATCCGTAGGATTGTCTTTTAAATTGAATATATCTAAAATGGTTATTGGTCTTACGGTAGTTTCATTTGCTACGTCGGCACCAGAATTATTAGTAAGTGTAAATGCTGCATTAAGCGATTCGCCCGCCATTGCTATCAACAATGTCATTGGGTCTAATATTGCTAATATTGGGCTCGTATTAGGGATCACAGCGATCATTGGACCTATTGCGGTCAACAATACATTTTACAAACTCACATGGCCTGCGTTGGCGATGTTTTCTATACTTATTTATTATTTTTTATGGAATGATGATGTATTAACACGACTAGAAGGCATTATTCTATTAGCAGCTTTAGCAACTTTTTTGGTCATTCTAATTCGTTCAGCAAGAAGCAACAAGGAAGACATTGATATTGAGGAAATTGACGATGCTACCGCTACAATATCCTATTTAAAAATCTTTAGTTGGTTAGCTATTGGTGGCGCTGCATTATATTTTGGTTCAGAATTCTTGGTAGATGGCGCAAAAGAAGTAGCACGAAGCATGAACATCAGTGAGGGTGTTATTTCTGTTACCATGATTGCTATTGGAACAAGCGTGCCAGAATTAGCAGCTTCAGTCATTGCCGCTATGAAAAAAGAAAAAGCAATTTCACTTGGAAACCTAATTGGTTCTAACATCTTTAATATTGGTTCCGTATTAGGACTCACGGCTATCATTACTGAAATTCCAGTGGTAGAAGCTTCCATTCTTTCCAGAGATATCTTTTGGATGCTTGCTTTTGCTTTTGTACTCTATCCATTAGCTTTTATTCCTAAAAAATTCGGAATTGAGCGCTATGAAGGTGTACTACTATTTTTAAGTTATATACTGTTTATATATCTCGTTTTTTAACAAGCGAAAACAGGACGTAAAAAAAGTGCTTACATTTTTCTTGTAAGCACTTTTTTGTATATTGATGAAAACCGAGGCTAGCTAATATTAGCCGATTTTACCGTTTTAATAATTCTACCCGCAATCTTATAAGGGTCACCGTTAGAAGCTGGTCTTCTGTCTTCTAACCAGCCTTTCCAGCCTTTCTCTACCGTAATAATTGGAATCCGAATAGAAGCACCTCTATCAGAAATACCATAACTAAAATCGTTAATGGAAGCCGTTTCATGATCACCTGTTAAACGTTGATCGTTAAACTCTCCATACACAGCAATGTGCTCTTTTACCACAGGTCTAAAAGCTTCACAAATGCGCTCGTAAACTTCTCTTGAACCACATGTTCTTAGTACCGTATTAGAGAAATTGGCGTGCATACCTGAGCCATTCCAATCCATATCTTTCCCTAATGGTTTTGGGTGATATTCAATATAATATCCGTATTTTTCTGTTAATCGATCTAATAAATAACGTGCAACCCAAATTTCATCACCCGCTTTTTTAGCGCCTTTTGCAAACAATTGGAATTCCCATTGTCCAGATGCAACCTCTTGATTGATTCCTTCAAAATTTAAACCTGCATCAATACATAAATCTGCATGTTCTTCCACTAAACCTCTACCATGTGTATTTTTTCCACCCACAGAACAGTAATACATTCCTTGTGGAGCAGGATAACCACCAATTGGGAAACCTAAAGGTAACTGTGTTTTGGTATCCATAATAAAGTATTCTTGTTCAAAACCAAACCAGAAATCATCATCTTCATCTTCTATCGTAGCTCTACCATTAGAAACGTGTGGAGTTCCATCTGCATTTAAAACCTCAGTCATTACTAAATAACCGTCTCTTCTTGCAGGATCTGGATAAATTGCAACGGGTTTTAATAAACAATCAGAAGCACCACCAGAAGCTTGTCTTGTAGATGAACCATCAAAAGACCAAATTGGACAATCTTCTAACTTACCACTAAAGTTCTCTTCAACTTTAGTCTTACTTCGCATATTTTGCGTTGGATAATAACCATCTAACCAAATATACTCTAATTTAGATTTACTCATAATAATTGCAGTTGATATTAATAATATTGATGGGCAAATATATTTAATTTTTAAAACCACCTCTACAAAAGTAAGGTTAAATTTATGTAAATTATCAAATACTTATTAACAACCCCTATTTTTTATGGGGTATATAATTTTTTATTTAAAAATAAGCTAAAATTGATATATTTGTAAAAAATTAGAAAATCATGTCTACACTTAGATTCAACGCATTAAATGAAACACGAAACAGAAAACCTGTTGAAATTGAAGAAAAAGGCCGTCGTTCGGAAATTTTTGGAACAAATGTATTCAATGAACATGCAATGTTGCAGCACCTTACGAAAGACGCTTACAAAAGTGTAATGAATGCTATCGAATTTGGAACAAAAATCGATCGGAAAATTGCAGACCATATTTCTACAGGAATGAAACAATGGGCAATTAGTAAAGGAGCCACACATTATACACATTGGTTTCAACCACTAACAGGTGCAACTGCAGAAAAGCACGATGCGTTTTTTGAAACGATTGGTAACGGACGTGCAATGGAAAAATTTGGTGGCGGACAATTAGTACAACAAGAACCTGATGCATCAAGCTTTCCAAACGGGGGCATTCGTAATACCTTTGAAGCAAGAGGTTATACTGCGTGGGATCCGACATCGCCAGCATTTATTTACGGAACAACCTTATGTATTCCAACGATCTTTGTAGCCTATACAGGAGAAGCATTAGATAACAAAGCACCCTTATTAAGAGCACTACAAGCCGTTGATACTGCAGCAACTGCCGTTTGTAAATACTTTGACAAAAACGTCACAAAAGTAAACGCATCTTTAGGATGGGAACAAGAATATTTCTTAATTGATGCCGCTTTAGCATCAGCAAGACCAGATATTACCTTAACAGGAAGAACCTTATTGGGACATTCGCCAGCAAAAGGACAACAACTAGACGATCACTATTTTGGATCCATTCCAAACCGTGTGATGAGTTATATGCGCGATTTAGAACAAGAATGTATGTTGCTTGGAATTCCTGTAAAAACGCGTCACAATGAAGTTGCTCCGAATCAATTTGAGTTAGCGCCAATTTTTGAAGAAGCCAACTTAGCGGTTGATCACAATTCCTTATTAATGGATGTGATGGAAAAAATAGCGCAACGTCACCAATTCAAAGTATTATTTCACGAAAAACCATTTGCAGGAATCAATGGTTCAGGAAAACACAACAACTGGTCATTGGCAACAAATACAGGCGTCAACTTATTAAGTCCTGGGAAAACACCGATGAAGAACTTACAATTCTTAACGTTTTTCGTAAATACCATCAAAGCGGTTCATGACAATGAAGAACTCATAAGAGCAGCCATTGCAAGTGCGAGTAACGATCACCGTTTGGGAGCAAACGAAGCGCCACCAGCAATTATTTCGGTATTCATCGGATCGCAATTATCGGCGGTGTTGGACGAATTAGAAAATGTAACCAAAGGAAAACTATCACCACAAGAAAAAACAGACTTAAAACTGAATATTGTGGGTAAAATTCCAGAAATATTATTAGACAATACAGACAGAAACAGAACGTCGCCTTTTGCATTTACAGGAAACAAATTTGAATTGCGAGCTGTTGGTTCTTGGGCAAACTGTGCGGGTCCCATGACGGTTTTAAACACCATCATCGCGAAGCAATTAAAAGACTTTAAAGTAGAAGTTGATAAATTGGTAGATGAAAAAGACTTGAAAAAAGACGAAGCCGTTTTCAATATCTTACGAGAATATATCAAAGCTTCTAAAAAGATTCGTTTTGAAGGAAATGGATATGGAGAAGCTTGGGAAAAAGAAGCGAAAAAACGCGGATTGAGCAATAACAAAACGACACCAGAAGCCTTAAAAGCACAAATTTCTCAAAAAGCATTCGATTTATATGAAGAAATGGATGTGATGAGCAAAGTAGAAGTAGAAGCACGTCATGAAATTGAGCTGGAAGAATACATATTACGCATTCAAATTGAAGGACGCGTTTTGGGTGATATTGCACGAAATCACGTCATTCCAACGGCAATTCGCTATCAAAATACCTTAATTGAAAACGTAAGCGGACTCAAAGAAATCTTTGGAAAAGACTTTGAACAATATGCTGCGGAACAAATCGATTTAATCAAAAATATTTCAGAGCATATTGCAGGAATCAACTCCAAAGTGAATGCAATGACGGAAGAACGTAGAAAAGCAAACAAACTACATGGACAAAAAGCAGCGGAAGCGTATTGTAATAAAGTAAAATCGTATTTTGAAGAAATTCGGTATCACTGTGACAAACTAGAAATGTTAGTGGACGACAATTTATGGCCGTTAGTGAAGTATAGGGAGTTATTGTTTACGAGATAGACTCGTTCCCGCTTAGGTTTGATAATGATGTCGTCACTTCGAGTGGTTTTTCGTAGTGAAGCGGAGAAAAACTGTATCGAGAAGTACTATGAAACGATAGTTGAATTCAAGTAGATCTCGATACAAATTTCTTATCAGAAATTCACTCGATCTGACGTAAAATATCGAATCAACAAAAAACAAACAAATCAACACATTAAGCGCAGTCGAAATGAAAACCAAACGAACCAATTCATCCGATCCAGATTTCATCAACTTAGTCAAAGAACTTGATGCTTTCCTCACCATTCGAAACGGCGAAAGTGATGACTTTTTCAGTCAATTCAACGGCATAGAAAATCTGGCGCATGTCATTGTCATCTATTCTGAAAATGAACCCATCGGTTGCGGCGCGATCAAACAATACGATGGGGAAACGGTAGAAGTAAAGCGTATGTATGTGCAAGAAAAATACCAAGGAAAAAATTTGGGAGTTGTGATTCTAAATGCCTTGGAAATTTGGGCAACAGAACTCGGAAATGCACGTTGTATCTTAGAAACCGGAACCATGTTACCTGAAGCCATTCGTTTCTACGAAAAAAACAGCTATCAACGCATTCCAAATTACGATCAATACATTGGTGTGGCGGAAAGTGTGTGCTTTGAGAAACGGTTGTAAATGAAGTTAAATATTCCAAAAATGTGATGATAAATATTTATAATAGCTTGTCACTTTGATTTTGAATACGATTCTTTTAGCTTTAATGATAATTAAAGTTGCGTAAATACTGATATTGATGCAATTATAACAAACACATTATAGATGAAATTTGACCTAAACAAATCCATTGAAATATTAGAAAGAACTCCCATTATTTTGGATTCCATTTTGAGTGACTTATCAAACAGTTGGATTACATCAAATGAAGGAGAAAATACGTGGAGCCCTTATGATGTTTTAGGGCACCTAATCTTTGGTGAAAAAACAGATTGGATGGTGAGGATAAAAATAATTTTAAGTCAATCCAAATATAAGATGTTTGAACCTTTTGACCGATTCGCTCAATTAAAAGAAAGGCAAGACAAAACAACAACGGAATTAATTGCGGAATTTAAAAACTTAAGAAAAAATAATCTTAAAGAATTGAAATCACTCAATATTTCAAATAAGGACTTTGAACTTAAAGGCATACATCCCGAATTTGGGGAAGTAACACTTGAACAATTGATAGCAACTTGGGTTGTACATGATTTAGGTCATATCGCTCAAATTTCAAGAGTGATGGCTAAACAATATGAAACGAATGTTGGCCCTTGGAAAGCATATTTAGGAGTATTAAACAGATAAAAAATAATTACTTGTTTTAGTCCGCTTACAAAAATCCTTTCAGATTTTCTATTTGGTTTGTATTTGCAAATTTAGTTGCTTAACTAGGCAACTATTTCTATACGCGAACACATAATGTGCAATTTAAGAATTTGCACTTTATACCAGTTTTTGGTACATTTGAAGCAAAACAGTATCAAAATGAACAAAAACACATCTGTATCGCTCGGGAGTTATTTTGACCAATTTGTTCAAAGTTGCATCAGTGAAGGTCGTTTTAAAAACGTTAGCGAAGTTATTCGCGCTGGATTAAGACTTTTAGAAGAAGAAGAAAGCAAAGTAATCGCTTTAAGAAATGCCATACAGGAAGGACTGAATAGCCCAATAGTTGAAAACTTTGACTTTGACCAAAATCTACAAAAGTTAAAAGCTGAAAAACGCAAGAATGGCTAAAGTTATAGTAAGACAAAAAGCCATAGATGACTTGAATAATATTTGGAAGTATACGTTTGAAAAATGGTCGGAAAATCAAGCAGACATATACTATGCAACACTAAAAATTGCTAGTAAAGGAATCGGAGAAAAACCTGAGATTGGAAAAGAATACTTTGGAGTAAACAAAAACTTACTTGGGTTAAGCGTCGGAAAACATACTATATTTTATCAGTTGATTTCAGTAGATGAAATAGAAGTGATCAGAATTTTACACGAAAGAATGGATCTGAAAAAACGAATTTCGGAATAAAAAAACTACTACTGAATCATCAATGCCCCTGCTTTCTCAAATGTTCCTGATGACCATCATAAACCTTTTGCGCTCTCGCTTTTATATCATTTTGAACAGCTTGTGGCAAGGATTTAATATCAATACTTTTAATATCTATTTTTAACAAAATATCAAACGCTAGTTTAGGATTTAGTTTGTAGATACTGTGGAAATAATCGGTCATTTTTTTATTGAGTGCTTCTCCAGATAAACTTTTTTGTTCTCTTGCATACAATGACTCAAAATAACTTGCCACACATTTAGAATCGTTTTTACAAGCCAAAACTGCATTCTTTTCTTCGTTGGAAAAACTTGTTGATGTTGAAGTCGAATTTGAATTTGAAGATGAAGTCGAAGATGAACTTGAACTTGAATTTGAAGTTGTTCCTGCTAACTTCCCATTCACCCAATTTCCAGCTTTGTAATTATCTTTTGAAAAATACCGAACGCCTTGTCCGTGATACTTTCCGTTCTGGTAATACCCCATATAATAATCATATTCAGAAGTTGTAAAAGATCCCAATCCGTGAAAATTATTGTTAGAAAACTCACCAATATAATCGCCACCAGATTTAAAAAATAAGATACCAAAACCGTCTCTTTTACCATTTTTAAATGTTCCCATGTAGGTAGAATTGCTATATTCATAAATACCAACACCATTGCTGCAATTTCCAACAACACAAGTTGTTGAGTTATTATATTGAAGTTCTTTTTTAGAAGTGACTTCTCCGTTTCTGTAATTCAATTGATAAGTTTTCTTAGTTTTATAATCATTGTAAAAACCAATATTTCTAGACTTATCGGTAAAAATCATCAAGTTGTCGCCATTGTACTCGTACGTAAATCCTTCTTGGTTTTGGAACGAACCTTTAAAAACCGAAAATGAACTTTTCTTGTCATTTTTCCCTGCTGTATGAATTGGTCCATATACTTTTCCATCCTTAAAAAAACCGCTTGCTTTCTTTCCGTCTTTAAATTCTTTTTCTCCGTAACCATCTTTGCAATCGCCTGTTACACATTCGCCCGTAAAATAATCGGAATATTCATCCAAACTAGTTGCCAATTGTTGCGCGCTGTCAGTCATTGTATTCGCCGAATTATTCGCATAATTTTGAAGTAAGGTCACAGGATAAACGGTAAAAGATTTCGCATTTCTATAATCGGTCAAAACCACCTTTTCGGAATGTTTGTCACCTTTAAAAAACACATCGATATTATTGGGTGTGTACTCAAAAATTTCCGTCTTATCAATATACGTTCCGTCATTTAAAAACACATGAACGCCACCTTTCGGGATTCGATACCAATAGC
>CAYGPQ010000039.1:36986-42040 GCA_964351775.1 uncultured Kordia sp.
GTTCCGTCATTTAAAAACACATGAACGCCACCTTTCGGGATTCGATACCAATAGCCGTTTTCGGTAGCAACCGTCATTTTTTTGGCAGGGAAATCTTTTCCTTCAGGTTTATCAGCAAAATCTTCACACAAATACAATTGCTTAGAAGGTTTGTGAAATATCAATAAACTTCTGCCCATAAATCCTGAATTGGAATTTAAGGCTTCCTGTTGGTAATCAATCTTCAATAAATAACTTGAGTTAGCGGTTTTTCTATACGTCACCGTTGGTTCAATCAAACTTTTATATAATCCGCTTCGTAACTTTACTACGTAGGTTTTTGTCACGTCATTATCTGGATTAATACTTCCCGTAACATCACCATTGCTATATTTTATTTCTCTGATGTAATAGGAAAATTGCGAACCGTACAATTTCCCATAATTTGTAGCTAACGGATACGCAATGATCCAATTTCCATGTTTATCATACACATATTTAAAAGTTTGCGTATAGGTATTATTCACTTCTTTCGCAATCTGGTTTTTATCGGTTAAGGTATAGATAGCTTGATAAACGTCTCTATCTTGATCAATCAAAAAACCGTTGGAATTGTATTTATAATTATAAATATAATTTTTGTTGGCACTCTTATTAAATGTTTTCTCTACAGCAATCAGATTATTTAGGAGTTCAAACTTTTTATTCCCGTTTTCAAAATTGTATGAAATGGAATTTCCTTCATATTTATAATTGGTGGTTTTATCATACTTTTTTCCATCTGCATAGTTGCCAGTTTCTTGAATTTTTGAAATTTTATGGTTGGAATAGGTATAGAAAGTTTCATCAGCGTACTCACTATCGGATGCTTTACTGATTCTTTTCGAAAGATTTCCATCAGAACTATATGTGTAAGAAAACGAAAATCCTTTCGGTTTCATAAAGTTCCCGTAATTATATTGGGTTGTATGTTGCGTCAGTTTTTTATCCTGAAAAGTCAACGTTTCCAAACTATAATCACCTTCCATATATTGAAACTTATGACCAACAAACGAAAAGCCAATATCTTTATACGTAGCTTTTGAAACTGTAATTGGAACAATATTTCCATTCGCAATCTTCAAATTAAAATCAGTAACCAAATCTGTATTTGGTATACCCAACATTTCTTTCTGAGTTTTTACTTCTTGTGAAAAAGAAAAAGCAGCGAATAATCCAAAGAAAATAATAAAAATAGGTTTCATGTGATTGTTTTTCAGTGTATAACAAAGTAAACAATTAATTAGGAATGAACAAATACGACATTCATCGTATATTTATAGTGTGATAAATTCTTGTGTTTAGGCGAAAAAATTATCTTTGCAGCACAACACAATAACTATGAGTCAAGAAGTATCAAAACGATATGCAATGCGAGGTGTTTCGGCATCGAAAGAAGATGTGCACAACGCTATCAAAAACATTGATAAAGGTTTATTTCCACAAGCATTCTGTAAAATTGTCCCTGATTATTTAACGAATGATGACGAATATTGCTTAATAATGCACGCAGATGGCGCAGGAACAAAATCGTCCTTAGCGTATATGTATTGGAAAGAAACGGGCGATTTGTCCGTTTGGAAAGGCATAGCGCAAGATGCGTTAATCATGAATATTGACGACTTATTGTGTGTTGGCGCAACGGATAATATTATGTTATCATCTACGATTGGAAGAAACAAAAATGCAATTCCGGGTGAAGTCATTTCGGCAATTATCAACGGAAGTGAAGAACTCATCAAAGAACTCAAAGAATTTGGTGTGACGATTCATTCCACTGGCGGCGAAACGGCGGATGTAGGCGATTTAGTTCGTACTATTATTGTAGATTCTACCGTAACGGCACGCATGAAACGCTCCGACGTGATTGACAACGCAAACATCAAAGCAGGCGATGTCATTGTGGGCTTGGCTTCTTTTGGGCAAGCAAGCTATGAAAAATCATACAATGGCGGTATGGGAAGCAACGGATTAACCTCTGCGCGGCATGATGTTTTTGACAAATACCTAGCCGAAAAATATCCTGAAAGTTTTGACAATGCCGTGCCAAATGAGTTGGTCTATTCTGGAAAAACAAAATTGACAGATGCTGTGGCAGATTCGCCTATTGACGCTGGAAAATTAGTCTTATCACCCACAAGAACGTACGCACCCATCATCAAAAAAATCTTAGACAAATACACTTCTGAAGACATTCACGGAATGGTGCATTGTAGTGGTGGTGCGCAAACCAAAATATTACACTTTGTGGAAAATCTACATATTATTAAAGACAATATGTTTGAAATTCCGCCACTTTTCAAGTTAATTCAAGAGCAATCGAATACGGATTGGAAAGAAATGTATCAAGTTTTCAACTGCGGACATCGTATGGAATTGTATGTTTCTCCAGAAATAGCCGAAGACATTATTACCATTTCAAAATCATACAACGTAGATGCACAAATTGTGGGTAAAGTAGAAGCTTCAGAGACTAAAAAATTGACGATTTCAAGTACTTACGGAACATTTATTTATTAAAATTAGTTTTTAGCTATTGGCTCTTAGCTTTTGGTAAAAATGAGTTGTATAAACCTTAAATATTTGAATCAAGCGAAGTGCAACGAAGCAAAATTACACTTGAGTAAAATATTTTCTACTCAAGTGCAGAGAATCTGCGCTCTTGAGTATAAATTATATGTTCGTAAGCTCTTCAAAGTGATGTTTACTTCACTCAACGATTAACAGCGTAGCGATACTAAAGCGATAGCGGATCTAAGCAAATCCAACAAGTCTAAAAATCCAAATGGTCTAGTTTTTCTTTCGCAGTAAATTCCGAAAACTCACGTAACAACAACTTCAACTTCGGATTAATATACTGTTCGCAAAACGGTTTTGTGGGATTGGAATAATAATAATTTGTAAAATCATCCTGTGAAGGTTTAAAAGCTACAAACGGTAGCACTTGCGTGATGATTTTCTCGTTGAAATCTATTTGTAATTCGGTTAAAATTTGCACAATTGCTTCTTGTTGTGTTTCATTGAAAAAGTAAACAGCCGAACGATATTTCTTCCGCATGGAATGTTGTACCGTCGATTTGTGCGTCCGCAGATGAATCTCAGTGAGAATTTTTAATGGAATGGTATTTGCCTCAAAATGTACAATGACGGCTTCTGAAAATGTATCGTTCACTTCCGTAGATTGTACCCAACCTTGTGCCACATCACGCACACCAATCAACGATTGAAAAACCGCTTCAGTACACCAATGACAGCCGCCGCCAAAGGCAATTTTTTCTAATTGAAGTGTTTTTTCTATTTTCATTTCAAAGAATCCATTCCACACAAAAATAGCATAAAAGAGAAAAATAGTTGCTTACATACGCATAAAAAAGGCAGTGCAAATTTTTTAGAAGAATATATAAAACACTTCATTATTTTTAGTAAATTGGAAACATTCTAAGAAAAAGAAAAATAAAAAAAGAAAAAAATGTATCGTAAACTTACCATACTATGTCTAGCAATAGTTGCTTTGGTGCTTTATAATTGTACCACTAATACAC
Source organism: uncultured Kordia sp. (assembly GCA_964351775.1). Classification (GTDB taxonomy): domain Bacteria; phylum Bacteroidota; class Bacteroidia; order Flavobacteriales; family Flavobacteriaceae; genus Kordia. The sequence continues at coordinate 40,547 of CAYGPQ010000039.1, forward strand.
TTGACGAAGGCGATGTAACGGACTTGCCACCAATTGTGGAAACGGTCACGTATGATGATGATGTAGCAGCAATTATCAATACAAATTGTGTGAGTTGTCACAGCGGACCCAATGCAAATGCAGGTTTGCAATTAACGGGGTATGCAAATGTGAGAGCAGCTGCCGAACAAGGAAATTTGGTCGCTCGGATCAATAATTCTTCAAATCCTATGCCGCCAACGGGACAATTACCACCTGAAACACGTCAAATCATTGATCAGTGGATTATAGATGGCTATCTAGAAAATTAAACCTCAAAAATAAAAATATGCAAAAAATACTAGTACTGTGTTTACTTTTTGTAGTAGGAACGGTTTCCGCGCAAAAATATTACACCAAAACAGGAGAAACAGATTTCAAAGCCTCCGTGGATGCTTTTGAACCTGTTGAAGCAAAAAGCAACAGTACCACTGCAATTTTGCAAATGGGTACAGGCGATATAGCTGCATTATTATTCATGAAGTCGTTTCACTTTAAAGTGGCGTTGATGGAAGAACATTTCAACGAAAACTACATGGATTCGGATAAATTTCCGAAAGCTACTTTTAAAGGGAAATTGAAGAATTTTAGTATGTCTGATCTCTCAGTAACAGCTAAAGAATACAAACTTTCAGGCACCTTAACCGTTCGCGGAAAGGCAAAAGATATAGAAACTACCGCAATGATTTCCAAAGATGGCGACAAAGTGGTACTCACATCATATTTCACTGTAAAACCCCAAGACTTTGATATTGAAATTCCAGGTATTGTACGAGATAAAATAGCAAAAGAAATTAACGTAACACTAAACTATGAGCTTGTCGAAAAAAAGTAAATTCTTAATCGGATTAGTTATTATCATTGCCATTTCTGCATACGCAGGCTATAAATACGCGTATGCGCCACATACTCCTATTACTGATATGGAAGTAGCTTTTGAAGGAACTTCTCAAGATTTTTTGGAGAAAATAAAGGAAAATCCTGAAAGTTGGACACAAGGTGAAAAAGTAATAAAACTTACGGGTGTAATTACTGCAACAGACGAAAAAGGAATTTCATTAAACGAAAGCATCTATTTTCAATTAGCAGAAGGAACATCTACGAATGACTTATTAGAAAATCAGAAAATAAAAATCATGGGTAGAATCATTGGATATGATGACTTAATGGAAGAATTAAAGCTCGATAAAGCAATCATTGTCCAAAAATAATTCCACGATCAAACGTAAAACGAACCAACCAAAATGAAACATTATTACATACTTGTACTATTCTCTATATGTAGTGTGGGATTATTGCACGCGCAAGACGATTTGTTAGACGAATTAGAAGATGAAGCTGTACCACAAACCTTTGAATCACCTGCATTTAAAGCGATGAAAATCGGAAACTTACAATCGACCAAAGTGGCAGCAAAAGGCGATTTTTATCTCTATGTTTCACACCGATTTGGAACGTTGGATGACGGATTGTCTA
>CAYGPQ010000040.1:0-8055 GCA_964351775.1 uncultured Kordia sp.
GAATATAAACAAAGAAAAAATAGCAAAAGAGATTAGAAAAATTAGTGAAATTTTAACTAAATCTATTTCAAATACGTAAGTGTTCATAAACTTTTAATTCACTATTTAGTGAAAATGACTAATAGTATTTTGTTAAACAAAAATACGCACTTTTAAAATTGTATTTGTATTCTTTCAAGAAATCGAACTTTATTTAAATCAACTAACGATCATTTTATCCATTGGAAATAAGAAAGCAAAAAGCACTCAAAATTCTCATTATAGGAACTATACTTTAAAATAATTGAGAACTAAAAATTTACAACCTTGTCTAGTGCTGTGTCAGCCCCTTTCTTCAAGAAGTTTGCCTGATAAGTAATTGTTGTAGTAACTGAAAAATGGCGATACAGTTTTTGAAGCATTTGAATAGAAATTTTGTCACTCGAAATATTGCCAAATGTATCCCTAACAATGCGCATACTCATATTTTTGTAAATATTTTATTTACCTGAAACTCGTTTTAGCTTTCGGTTAATGTTTCTCGTAACTGACTGTATTCTTGCAAGAAGAACTCTTTTATCCTTTAAATCAATATTTCCTAAATCTGGAAAAACTAAATTGTTTGTTGGATTCTTGCTTATAGATATTGAGAATTACTTTTGCTTTTTCAGGGATTTTCAATGAATCAAATTTTTGATTTTTATTCATTCGATAATATAATCTATCATCTTTAAAATCCGTCCATTTTAAAAGTAACAAATCTCCAATCCCTACACCTGTAAAATGAAAACTGAACAACCAAAGGTTAACTAGATGTTGTATACTATTAATTGGGTAAAACATTTTTATGGTATTTCTTGTTTTATTTTGACACTAAAAGATGGATCAAGTCTAAAAGTTATGTTTATTATCTTTACTTTTTCAAAATAGAATTAAATTCATTCTTTAAATTCGCACTAATAAAACTAATTAAGATAAAATATTTATCTAAACGCAGATGACCAGAGATTTCATCCATATTAATGACTTTCTAGTTTTGGTTGAAGAAGCAAGAACAAATAAAACAGAAGTAGATTCTTGCAGCTTTGAAGAGCCGCTGATTGGTGTCGCTTTTTATGGTTCGGGTAATGTAGACTTACAAGTTAAGTATGGTCAAAAAAAGAAAGATTTCCTTCACACTAAAGGATTGGCACTTTCCTTCTACGCAGATGACAAAGTAGTGTTTGAACATACTATTTCAGCGCATAAAAACCTTGAATGTATTGTCATTGTTACCGCATTGCGAAACCTTAATCAACTACCAAATCAAGAAGGAGAAATATTCAAAGATTTGCTTCAGGAATTAGTAGCACCCAAAGATAATTATGTAGAAGGTCCTAGCTTTTTTATGACACCAGAAATGCAGCATATTGTAGATGCCATTTTTGCCAATCAATATTCTGGCAAAACTAAAATGATGTTCTTTAGAAGTCAAATTACGGTGCTTCTTTCTCACTTTTTCGGACAATTATCCTTATTGCATAATTCAGATTCAAAAGCCCAGCATCGCGATAAGCTTAATCAAGTTAAAGAAATCCTTCATGCCAATCTTGAAAATCCGCCTTCGCTCAAAGAATTGTCTGAACAAATTGGATTCAACACTACAAAGTTAAAAAAGGAGTTTAAAGCTGTCTTTGGAATTCCAGTATTTAAGTACTTGCAAAACGAACGTTTATCAACTGCACACAAAATGATTAGCACACAAAATGTTTCGGTTCAAGAAGCCGCATGGAGTGTTGGCTACGATAGTTTGGGCTCATTTTCTAATGCTTTTGAAAAAAAGTTTGGTTATAGACCTAGCCAAATCAAGTAAAGCACCTTTCGAATAAATCTTACTTCCTTTACAACAAATAGAATGCTATTCACTGTTCTAATTTTGTGTTATAATTAAAATACATAGTTATAACTAAAATTCGAGTATCATGAAAACCATCTTATTTTTCATCACCATACTTTTAACAGGTCTCTCAGCTGGATTTTTCTTTGCTTGGTCAATTTCAGTAATCTTAGGGACTGCAAAACTAGCAGACAGTACCTATTTAGAAGCTATGCAAAGTATCAACAGAGAAATCTTAAATCCAGTCTTTTTCTTAGTGTTTTTTGGAAGCTTACTTATGCTTTGTATCTACACTTTTTTCCAGTATGATTATAAATCACACTTTTTGTTGGTGTTAGCTGCTACACTAGTTTATATAATAGGAACTGTTGTAGTTACAGGTTTGGGAAATGTCCCTTTAAACAATGAATTAGAGGCCCTCAACTTACATGAATTATCAAATCTAGAACTTAAAAATTTTAGATCGTATTACGAATCGAATTGGAATCAATATCATAATATCAGAACGATTTCCGCCATGATTTCATTTATCCTATTACTAATCGCATCATTTCTTAAAAAAACAATTTAAAACACATAATTATGAACAAAAACATTTTAGTTATCGGAGCCACTGGTAAGACCGGACGCCGAGTAGTAGAACAATTACAAAAAAGAGGTATTGAGCCAAGAATAGGTTCTAGAGATGCAACACCATCTTTTGATTGGAACGACAAAGACACATGGGTAGATTCTTTAAAAGGAATACATAACGTATACGTGACCTATTATCCTGATTTGGCGGTTCCTGGCGCAAAAGAAACCGTTGAAAGCTTCACCTATTTGGCCATAGAAATGGGAGTAAAAAAAATGGTATTGCTGTCTGGAAAAGGAGAAACTGAGGCAGAAGCATGCGAACAGATGGTTATCAACTCTGGTATAAATTATACGATTGTAAGAGCATCTTGGTTCAATCAAAACTGGAGTGAAAGCTTCTTTTTAGATCCAATTTTGGCTGGGCAAGTTGCATTACCAATGGCAAATACACCTATTCCGTTTGTAGATGCAAATGATATTGCTGAAGTGGCAACAGAGGTTTTATTAAACGAAGATTATAATGGAAAAATTATAGAAGTTACGGGTGCTGAATTAATTACATTTAAAGATGCTGTAGCTATTATCGCAAAAGCGAGCGCTAAGAAAATAGAGTTTCATGAAATAACATTAGCACAATATGTAGATGGTATGAAAGAAATGAATGTTCCGGAGGATTTTATTTGGTTAATTGAATATTTATTTAGTCATGTATTGGTCAATCCTAAAAATCAGAAAACTTCAAAAGACATAGAACGGGTACTTGGTCGTAAAGCGAAATCTTTCGAGACGTATGCAAAAGAAACAGCCGCTAGCGGTGTTTGGAATTAGAAAGTTTATGCACTTTAATTAGAAATAAGATTGGACTCACAAAATCCAATCTTTTCAATTTATAGAAAGACCCAAAATGGTAAATAATTGGGCTTTTTGAGTAATTGTATTTTACAGAAAAGTTTTTTATTTTACATTCAAAATAAACAGTCTATGGCTAACATTTCTTTTATGGACATAAATATTTATTATCTCTAACGATGTAGATTCAATTGTTAGTATTAATTTAAAAAAAACAGCATTGGAAATTAAAGAAATTCATAAAAACGAATACACTATCTCAACGGATAAAAATAAATTAGACATTTCTAGTATTCATGAATTCCTCTCAAATGAAGCTGATTGGAGCAATGGAATTCCTCTAAATACGCTAAAAACAGCTATTGAAAACTCTCTCAATTTCGGACTTTATTACAAAAACAAACAAATTGGATTTGCTAGGATAATTTCTGACTATTCAACTATTGCATATTTGGGAGATGTGTATATTTTAAAAGAATACAGAGGAAATGGATTAAGTAAATGGTTGATGAATGCGATAATGGAACATCCAAACCTTCAAGGATTAAGAAGATGGATTTTATTAACCAATACGGCTGAATGGCTTTATAAAAAATTTGGTTTTAATAAATTGCCTCATCCTGAATTTTATATGGAGAAACATGATCCGAATGTTTATATTAGAAAAGGAAAAAACTAATGCCAACAACCGCAATAGTTATAAGCAATTGCTTGTCCTTACCTTTTTGAAAATCCCTTCGGAATTTCATTTCCAGTTTGGTATATATTTTAACATTTAGTATTAACTGATGCACGAAGCTGTCACCAAAATAATAGTATGACAAATCTTAATACAATTTTTATAAATCCTAACGGTAGTAATAAAGAAGAGGTGAAAAACACTTTTTCGGAATCCACAAATTTGTTAATAGACTTTTTGGCGGCTGCAAATCAAAGTCCAGTACTTCCTGAGAATCAACAGTTAGAATCGTTTACGTTTCATTTGCCCAAAAATCCGCTTAATGAGAATGAATTGCATGAAGAATTAAAAACGATCCTATCTCAGAGCATGAATCCGGCAAATACCTCTTATATAGGTCACATGGATAGTTTACCTTCTATCTATTCAATCCTTGGAAACTTGTTTTCTACGGCGCTAAATAATAACATGTTTAGTTTGGAAATGTCGCCATACTTTACCCGAATTGAATACGCCTTGGTGAAACAATTTGCCGAATTATTTGGCTTACCAAGTGACTCATCGGGCGTAATTGTTAGCGGAGGAACGCTGTCAAATATTCAAGCAATTATTACAGCTAGAAACTATTTTCTCAAAAGCAATGATGGCGATATTTCAAAAAGTAAAAAGCCTTTGGTGTTTTTTGCATCAGAACACGCTCATGTTAGTATAAAAAAAGCAGCAATGATAAGCGGTTTGGGTATCGATAGTCTTATTTATGTGAAAGGAGACTCCAATGGAAAGATGGATTTGAATGACTTATCTGTAAAAATTTTTAAAGCCAAAAAAGAAGGAAAAGCACCTTTTGCTGTTATTGCTACTCTCGGAACAACAGTTACTGGAAATATTGATCCCATTCAAGACATTGCATCCATTTGTAAAGTAGAAAATTTGTGGCTTCATGCTGATGCCATTTATGGTGGAGCTATTATCCTTTCCGAAAAAGAAAAATATAGATTAAAAGGAATTGAAGAAGCCGATTCTATTGCTTTTAATCCACAAAAGTGGATGCACATTGCAAAAACATGCTCCTTACTTATCTTTCGTAGTTCGGACATATTGAATCAGTATTTCAGTATGAAAGCATATTATACAAAAGAACAAAACGACTATGTAAATCTAAGTGAATTAAATATTCAAGGAACAAAACAAGCCGAAGTGTTGAAATTATGGCTCAGTATCCTTTCTGTTGGAATGACAGGATATGAAAAACTGATAGATGATTCATATACGATTACCGAAAAGTTTACACAAAAATTAAAGCAAATCCCTAATGTTGAGTTTGTTTCTATGCAAGAAATGAATATTCCAACATTCCGATTAAGAGCAAAACTGGAGAAAGATTCTAATGAGATAAATAAGGCTTTTAATGAGTTTGCAATAAAAGAACATAATATTTTCTTTTCACTTCCAACGTATAACCATAAACTTTGGCAACGAACGATTTTATTAAACCCCTTTATTGATGATTCAGTTATTCAAAAAGTTGTTTTAGCAATAGAACAGTTCAATAACAGATAAATTATTAGTATTGAGTTAAAAACGAGGATAACAATCAAGCAAATGAGAAAATATTTGAAATCATTTAATATCCTTTCGGATGATGAAATTGACTTATTTGAAAGTAAATTAATTCATAAGAAATTAAAAAAAGGAGAATTTTTTATTAAGGAAGGCTATACATGCAAAGAAATAGCATTTGTAGTTTCGGGTTTATTTAGGTCATATTACTACTCATCTTCGGGTGAAGAAGTAACCTATTGTTTTACGTTTCCAAATTCTTTCGCTGGAGCATATTCTTCTTTCCTCTCACAAAACAAAACAGTTGAGAATATTGAAGCGTTAACAGATTCCGTTTTATTCACCATCTCAAGAGATGATATTTTAAGATTAGAGAAATCAAGTTATAATTGGCTGAAATTTTTCAAAGTGATTGCAGAGCAAGAGTATATTGGTATGGAAAAACGAATTTTTATGTTACAAAAAGAAACTGCCGAAAAACGCTACGAAGACTTAGTTGCTAATCAACCTGAATTTTTACAATTAATACCACTAAGCTATATATCCTCTTATTTAGGAATTACACAACGTCATCTCAGTCGGATACGAAAATCCATTTCGAATTAGACAAATGTCCTTTCAAAGTAGTTTCATAGTATAGTTCTTTGTCAAAAATTAAAGACTAAAATATGAAACAAGTTTTAATAATTAACGGACATCCTAATAAAGAAAGTTATAACTATGCACTATCGGCTGCCTATGCTAAAGGAGCAAGCAAAACGAGTGCGAAAATAAGCCATATTAATATTTCTGATTTAGATTTCAATCCAAATCTGGCATCTGGAGATCAACATAATTCGGAGCTAGAACCAGATTTACAAGTTGCAATAGAAAGAATAAAAAGAGCAGATCACATTGTTTGGGTATTTCCAATGTGGTGGTATGGCTATCCAGCTTTAATGAAAGGTTTTATTGATCGTACTTTTCTACCTGGAATTACTTTTAAATATGTAGAAGGAAAGACATTTCCAAAAAAATTATTAACAGGTAAAACAGGAAGAGTTATTATAACAGCAGATACACCCAAATGGTATGACTATCTTTTTATGAAAAGTCCAGCTATTAACCAGTTCAAAAAAGGAACACTTCAATTTTGTGGAATAAACCCAGTAAAAGTTACTTACATCGCACCCATGATAAAATCTAGTTCAGATTTTAGAGATAAATGGTTGAAAAAAGTGACACAATTAGGTCAACATTTAAAATAAACCTCTTTTTTATTCAAAATCTATTTTTAGAAAACACACATTTTTAGTTCTTGCAGATTATCTTACTCGAAATGGAATAGCCGTACTTAGATTTGATGACCGTGGATTTGGAGAATCAACAGGAGACTTTAGTAAAGCTACTACAGAAGATTTTTCAAAAGACGTACTTAGTGCTGTTGAATATTTAAAATCGAGAACCGATATCGATATTAAAAAAATTGGTCTCATTGGACATAGTGAGGGTGGAATAATTGCGCCATTAGTGGCAAACCAAACAAAGGATGTCTCTTTTTTAGTATTACTCGCCTCAACAGGTATTCCAGGATCTGAAATTTCATTGGCTCAATCAAAGTCATTAAGACCTTTTCCTGTTCCAAGTGAGGAAGAATATGAAAATGCGATAAAAAAAGCAATTGAAATCGCATCCTCAGATATGAAATTATCGCTAATAAAAAAGAAACTCTACGAGCACTATCACCTAACGATTGCTCCTATCTTAAAACCCTTAATCGGGTCGGATGAAAAAGTGAACGAAGTCATAAATGGACTCATTGAAAGCCGAACGACTCCGTGGATAAGATACTTCTATAATTATAATCCAGCCAATCAACTACAGAAGATTAAGATTCCTGTATTATCACTTAATGGGAGTAAAGATTCTCAAGTAAATGCCGACATCAATCAGAATGCAATAAGAAATGCATTAATAATAGCTGAAAACAAAGATTTTAAGATACTGAAAATTGATAACCTAAACCATCTATTTCAAGAATGTGAAACGGGAAGTATGCAAGAGTACAGCCAAATACAACAAACAATCTCACCAGTAGCCTTAAAAGAAATTTCTAATTGGATTTTAAATCACACAGAAAAATAATATTAACCAGTTCAATCTTTATAGTACTAAATCTGCCATCTTATGATAATAAGATGGCACTTCTAATTCATGATAATAAAAACGAACTACATTTTACTATTAATTCTTCTTATCACTGGCAATCTAATTCAAGCTCAAGAAGAAAAAAAATCTAAATTTAACCTTGCTGTTTCTGGAGGAATTGGATATGGACTCGTGGATAATGATTACGAACCAAATTACAATCTGAATAGCAACAGTATAGATGTCCTTTTAAATTATAAAATAGGTAAAAAATTTGGAATTGCAACAGGAATTGGAATGTACCAATTGTCTGGAAATGGCTTTAATACTATTGGTAATTTTTATCACGAAAGGAGAGTGCTCGCAAATTTTGGTTTCTTTACCCAAAACATTACCAGTGATGAATATA
>CAYGPQ010000040.1:8155-41480 GCA_964351775.1 uncultured Kordia sp.
AGAGTGCTCGCAAATTTTGGTTTCTTTACCCAAAACATTACCAGTGATGAATATAGATTTCTCTACAATTCGCAAAAAAAGATTTATGATGGTTGGAATTTTGGTGCTCAATTTGGACTAGGATTTGTCTTTAAGTTATCCGATAATTTCAGTGCAGGACTTAATTATGCTGAAAACTATGAATTTACTAAGTTTAAATCAAATAACAATCAAGGTATAAACGACAAGCAGAAAATAAATAACCGAAATTCGATAGGAATACTGTTTATCTTTCAACTGTAAAAGCCAACTAATAATTGCTTTGTTCTATATCTATTTACGAAAAATATTGGATTTATTATTTGGTTTGAATTTACTAAATTAGGAACTACAATAAGTCAACTCATAGTATATAATCTGGAATTCTTAGAAACTATTTTACATGATTACAGTAAATACTTAGACTTAAATAAACTCTTCTTAAAAGCTTTGAATCATTAATATTAACGGGCTACTCGAAGGTTAAGAACATTCAATTCTAATCGTAGAAAATAATAAAAAACAAAAAAATATTTTGTGATTAAAAATTAAATACTACTTTTGTAGACGACTGGTCTAATATTAAAAAAGAATGAAAAAAGAAGCAATAGAACATATTTTAGAAATTGGAACCGATTTAGTTATCAAGAATGGCTACCATAATGTTGGCTTGAACAAGATATTAAAGGAGGCAAACATTCCTAAAGGTTCGTTCTATTATTATTTTAAAAGCAAAGAAGATTTTGGTCTTCAGATTATTGAGTATTATTCAAAAAAAAGTTTGGTCACCCTCAAAAGTTATTTGACTGATGAAACAAAAAATCATAAACAAAGAATTATTTCTTTTTTTGAGGATAGGCAACATGTTTTTTCAACCAACGATTTTAAAGAAGGATGTTTACTTGGAAACTGCAGTTTAGAGTTATCCGATTTTTCAGAAACATTCAGTACTTCGGTTGCAAACGAATTGAATCTTTGGCAAGAAACTTTTGAAAACTGTATTGAAGAAGGACAACAAAATGGCACTATTAAATCTGATGAATCTGCCAAAGTTGTAAGCGACATAGTTCTTACAACATGGGAAGGTGCTTTGCTGCGTATGAAATCATCTAAGAATGCTAATTCAATTAAAACATTTATTCTTTTTTTAGATAAGTACATATTGTAATTTTTTTTAATCATTAATAGTAGACTGGTCTAATAATATCTAATTAAGAATTTAAAAAAAAGCATAAAGTAATGACAAGTATTAACGGTTCTGAAAATCTTTCAACCATAGAAAATGATAAACTAAAAGCACTAGCGAAATTCTACAAAGCTTTCAATGAACGAGATATAGATTTGATGCAAAAAGTGTGGGTGAATACCAAAGATTCTTCAATGAACAATCCTGTTGGAGGAATAATGAGAGATTGGCACAATATAGAAAGTGTTTACACTAAAATATTCACTGGGAAAGCCAAAGCTTATGTTGAGTTTTATGACTTTACCTTACATGCAACAGAGCACATGTTTTTTGTAACTGGTAGAGAAAGAGGATATTTTGAAAAAGGAAACTCAAAAATTGAATTGGCCATTAGAACTTCTAGAATTTTCATAAAAACAAATGAAGAATGGAAACAAATTCAACATCATGGTTCTATAGATAATGCGGATTTATTGATGAAATATCAAAATGAAATACTAAAATAAAAGGGCACATCATACAATATAAAAAGTAATCAAATAAAAATTTAAAACAAGAAAAATGAACAATTCAGAAAACAAAGAAACAGTAGTAATTACAGGAAGTAGTAGTGGTTTTGGGTATTTAACTACCCTCGATTTAGCTCGTAAAGGTTATAAAGTTTGGGCTACCATGAGAAATAGTGAAACCAAAAACGCTTCTAAAAAGGAAGAGTTATTAAGCATTTCAAAAGAAGAAAATCTAGCTATATCAGTGATTGATATGGATGTAAACGATGACGCATCTGTATCAAAAGCTATACAACACATTGTTGATGTTGATAGTAAAATTGACCACTTAATAAATAATGCAGGATATATGTTTGTTGGAATTACAGAAGCCTATAGCATAGAGCAAGCCAAAGACCAATTTGAAACCAATTTCTTTGGAATTTTGCGTACCACGAATGCTGTATTACCACACATGAGAAAACAAAAAGAAGGACTGATTGTAAATGTAACCTCTTTAGCTGGAAGATTATCTTTCCCGTATTTTGGCATCTATTGCGCAAGTAAGCATGCTGTTGAAGCATATTCGCAATCATTACGTTACGAATTAGCGCCTTTTGGAGTTGAAGTTAGTATCGTAGAACCTGGACCATTTGGAACTAATTTATTATTTACAGGTCCTAAAGAAGCAAACCAAGAAGTATTCAATGCTTATGGAGATCACAAAGATGTACCGCATGCAATGTTGAAAAACTTTGAAGGTTTTTACGCTAGTGAAGATGCTCCAAGTCCACAATTAGTTGCAGATGATATTGCAGCACTTGTAGAAGCAGAAAAGGGTACCCGAAATGAAAGAGTGGTAGCAGGAATTGACTACGGAGTAAGAGACTACAATGAAAAAGTAGCACCTATTCAAACCACTTTAATTAAAGAGGCACTACAAATGGAGCATTTATTAACAGTAGCACAAAACTAATTTTGCAACTACAATATGCCAAAACAACAAACATCACATATTTAGTTGATGTTTGTTGTTAACTTACCAAAAGTATAAATAACTCTTAACAATAAAATAATGATTAAAAATGCTCATATTTTAATTACCGGAGGAAGTTCTGGAATTGGAAAAGAAACAGCTAAAAAATTAATTGAGAAAGGAGCCACCGTTGTAATTACAGGAAGGGACAGTGATAAACTAAAAAAGGTTGCAAACCAAATTGGTGCAATACCATTAGTATTTGACATCAGTAATCTTAGTAGTATTCCTGAAAAAGCAAAAGAAGCGATTCAATTGCTTAATGGAAAAATAGATGTATTAATCAACAATGCAGGGATTGGTGTGTTTCCGATGTTAGGAGAAATTACCGAAAAAGACTTAATGGATGTGTATACGACCAATGTATTTGGTTTAGCGTTATTGACGCAAGAAATCATTCCATATTATAAATCTCAAAAACATGGAGATATCATAAACATAGGTTCAACTGCAAGTCAAAAAGGATTTGCAAGAGGTTCTGTATACGCGGCATCTAAATTTGCATTAAGAGGAATGACACAATCTTGGCAGGCAGAACTGAGAAAAGACAATATCCGTGTTGTTTTAGTTAATCCTAGTGAAGTAACTACCGCTTTTGCTGATGCAACAAGAGAAGAACGGACTGAAGAATCTAATAAATTAGGTCCTGAAGACATTGCACAAACTATCATTTCAACCTTAGAAATGAGGAATAAAGGTTTTATACCTGAAGTTACCGTTTGGGCTACAAACCCATTTAAAAGTTAGCGAGTGCTAATATAATAATAGATATAAACATTTTTTGATTTTTTTAGTAAGGATTCGAGACTCTGTAGCACATGAGAATGTAATGCAGAGTTGAGAATCTAATTAAGAAACCTGTTGAAATACTAACTAGATTGGAATTCAATTTCACTCACAAATAAATCATTAAAATCTTTGTATAAACCAAGATAATTGCAATGCTTAATATTTAGTTTTAACAATTAAAGTAATCTCAAAATCATAATATTTCGTCACTTCCAACTTAGAACTATGAAAAACAATGTAACCATTGAATATAAATGAAAGCCTTTATTTCAACGCGCTTTAATAAAAGCAGCAAGATTGTTATTAACGACAGACAATTCGGTTAGTGACATCGCATATCAATGCGGTTTTCAACGTCTAGGCACGTTCTCAAATTCATTTCAATCCTTTTACGGCACAACTCCATCCACATACAAAAAGACCCAAAATGGTAAATAATTGGGCTTTTTGGGTAATTGTATTTTACAGAAAACGTTTTAATTTAAAATTTTAAAATAAACGATCGATACCTAACACTTCTTTCATGGATGTAAACATTTAGTATTTCAAAGGATGTATACATATTCCAGATATAGTTTTTTAACTTTATACAAATGTTATTCATATTCAAAAAAACAACCGAGCAAAACCTAATTTATGCCACACTTTGTAATTGACTGTTCAGAAAATATCATAACACTAAAATCACCTGAAGAAATTATGCAAAAAGTTTTTGATACAGCAGCATCAACGAACCTTTTTGATAAAGGAGATATAAAAGTAAGAATTAACCCTTTCGAGTATTATACTATCGGAAATACTAAAGATGACTTCATTCACATTTTTGCTAATATAATGGAAGGACGAACTGTTTCTCAAAAAAAGGACCTTTCGAATAGAATCATTTCTGAATTGAAATTAATGTTTCCTGCAGTTCCGATTATTTCTATCAATATCAGAAATTTTGAAAAAGCAACTTATTCTAACAAATCAATGGTATAATATTGAACTAACTATGAAGCACCAAGTTCAGTATAAATAATTAAAAAACCAGTATGATATGAATCAGAAATTGACTTTAAAAACACAAATAATTTTTATCGGAATAGTGACCATTTTAGTTTGGGGTCATTTAGCATGGGATTATTTTCACGATGGCGTACCAACCCATCGTATTCTAAATCGCGAGGATTTACCTGGAATATCAAATTGGTGGGGAGGAATTGTCCTTCCCTTGATTACATGGTTACTTTTATATCTCATTAAAAATAGGATAAACGCAAATAACAAATCCAATATCAATTCTAACCCGATTCATTTTATATATAGATTTTTGGGAGCTCTTTTATTTGGAATAATATTGTCTTTCTTTTTTACAATAGGTTCTGAAATACCTGGTTATATGATGATTGGAATAATTGTAGTATCATTTTTCATTCCTCTGTATTTTCCTGAATAGGTGCTTGGTTTTGTTCTTGGAATGACATACACATTCGGAGCCATTTTACCATTAGGATTTGGAGTGATACTCACGGTACTATTTATGATAGCATATAAATTTATTAGATATGGTGTATTGTATCTGGTGTCAATGTTAATTAGCATACTTAAAAGCAACGTCACAAGTTTAAACCATTAGTAGTATCCTTTAAATCCTTTTCTTTTTGAAAATTTTGCTATCAAAAAGTTTGTAAGGTATTTTATGAATCAACTAACCAAAAATTAAGGTGTTAAAAAGTATCTCAAATTAGATATCCTTATAAAAATCAAGAGTAATTAATCGACATTCTCAAAAAAAAAAAAACATGATTTTCATGAAACAAAACGTAACCAAAGTCGTCAATTAAAAAAGAAGAATAAAATCATCAATACAATCAAAAAATGACATCAACCAAAAAAATAGCCAGAACCGCTGGTTTTCTGTACTTATTAAACATAGTTTTCAGTGTTTTTTACATGGAATATATTCCTTCTGAGATTTTTGTCAACGGGAATAGCGAAGAAACATGGAACAACTTATTATCCAACGAATCACTTTTCCGATTTGGTATTACCATTGCAATTTTGGTACATCTTAGCTTCATTTTATTACCACTAACACTTTATAGGTTATTAAACCATATACATAAAAACGTGGCTACTCTTATGGTGATACTTGCATTGATAAGCGTTCCTATTTCTTATGTACTCATTTTAGATCAAATCACCATTCTAGACTATATCAATGGCTATAGTGAGCTCAATAGTCTAGAGCTTGCGAATGTGCAATTAGAGGTAACTTCCTTTTACAAAAATCTCATGAACAACTTTTTTATCAATCAAACTTTTTGGGGACTTTGGTTATTTCCATTTGGATGGTTAGCATATAAATCTACTTTCTTACCTAAAGTTTTAGGTGTATTTTTAATGTTGGGCTGCATCACTTACATGATTGATGTGTTTGGAGCTATAAACGTTCCTAACTATTACAATTACGTCAATACAAGTATACTTATTATTCCTGCTGCCATTGGTGAAATAGGATCATGTATTTGGCTTCTAACGATTGGTGTTAAGGAAAATATCAAGTTCTAAATAAGCACTTCATGAAGGTTTTATAGTGAAGAACTAAACAAACTACTATTTTGACATATAGACAGGAACTATTAATTAAATAATTGAGTACATTTGCAGCGATAAAATTATTAATTTATTAATGAAATTCTCGCGAATGACCTTAATAAATTGAAAATAAAAGTATCCTTTTAAAGTATGGTTTTGCATAGATATGACAGAATATTGCAAACGGCGTATTTTTTAAATAACTCATAGTAAAGCATTTAATTAATGGGTTTTTTGACTCATCACCCAAGAGTCACTGGTTCGAGTTCAGTTTTCGCTTTTTTAATAACACATGAAAGTAATAGGTAAAATATAATAGTTATGACGGATGAAAATATAGCAAAGATTAATGAAGTAATAACTCAGTATTTTGACACCCATACTGCTGTTGATTGGATTCCTGTAAAAGCAATTATGCCAGCATTAGTGGAAGCCGGTATCTTTGAAAAAGATGTAAAAAAAGGATTTCCAATGCGAAAAGTACTTCGTAGACTAGATCAAAAATCGGAATTGGATAAAATACCTTCGGTACACGCAGAAAGAAGAACGGAAAACACCTATTGGTATTTAGTAAGAGAAGGTAAGGAATATACGCCCAAAGAGACGATTCCTGAGATTAGTAAAAAAGAACAAAACTTACTCGATATTCTAAATAGTGATGAAAATTATCTCATCAACTTATGTGATGAATTATTAGGCAAAGAAGCTGCTCGAAAACATACGTTTGACACCTTAGTTGGAAATTTACACAAACGAGGAAAAGGAAGAACAAAACTCCCTTTAGATGCGTATTACAAAGACTTAAAACTAGTTATTGAGTTCTTTCAAACCAACAAACCTGTTGAAGAATTAGATGAAAAAGAGCAAGCGCGAATTGCTCAAATAAAATACTATGACGAGCTTAAAAAAGAAGCTGTGCTCGCTAAAAGTATGCGTTATATGAAGATCAACTTTGCTCAGTTTGAATGTAACGAAACAAATAAATTGATTCGAAATACGGAAAACGATACCTTGGTATTAAAAGGCATTCTAAAAGATTTCTTAGAAGACTAAAAACCCAAACTTTTCGTTCATCATTGGCCTTAGACAATCAATTTTCTAAATACCGTTCAACTTTCATTTATAAGCAAACGAATCCTCTCGTATGGAAAACACTATTATAATCTGCACATATTTACTTTTTGAAATGTAACTCCGTTTTCAGTCAATTCTTTTTCTTTTTTAGAATGTTCAAAATCAGTTGATTGAATATGATTTCTTCTCTTCAAAAGAAATTATTGTATCGTGATGATTTATAAATCACAACGTACAAAGGTTTTTTCTCAGAACTATTCGCTGTTATTTCGTCAAGTTATTAATTCTTAAAAACTTTAATTATGAAAAAACAAACAAAGGGATTATTCTTGAAAAAAGATGCGGTTTCCAATCTAAGTAAGCTTAAAGGTGGCGCGACAAATCAAAATGATTCTTGGTCATGTTGCGGATGGTCATGCTCTTGCTACACAGCAACTGATGATCCAGCATGTACTTGGCATGACAAATAGGCTATTAAGAGGCTGTCTAAAAAGACAGTCTTTTTTTGTAAAATGATCTCGTATATTGAATGATATGTTAAATGTTAAGTACGGTCTTACCGTACGTAGTTCAGCATTTCTTTTCATACTTTACTAGCTAACCAAAACACTATATCATGTTAAAAAACATTTTGAATCTTGAAGGTGTGCAAACACTTAGTAAATTAGAACAAACAGAAGTTAAAGGAGGTATTCATTGTGCTTGTGTATATTGGGATGCAGCACACGGATGGTGGGCATGTTGCTAATGCTAGCAATGGAAACTACTGGTGAATTGTAGAATTCTATCAGTAGTTTTTGTTCCTTCACATTCTTTTAACGGATATGATTTTACTATTGACTCAAATGATTTTTCGACTTTGCAGCGTAATTTCTTATTAATTTCTATAATTTTGAGTCTGACATAAAAAAGATACATTTATTATGAAAATTGGGTTGGTTCTTTCAGGTGGCGGAAGCAAAGGCGTTGCACATATTGGCGTCATCAAAGCGTTAGGAGAACATGGTATTCAACCAACACACATTGCTGGCGCAAGTGCAGGAGCTATAGTTGGGGCATTGTACGCATACGGATATTCGTGGGAAACCATGTTGCGATTTTTTAAAAGTGTAAAAATCTTAGACTTCAAAAAATTTGCCTTATGGAAACCCGGTTTTTTAGATGCCGAAAAATACTATTCAGAATTCAACGCCTACTTTAGAAAAGATAGTTTTGAAGGGTTACAAAAAAAACTCATTGTAACGGCAGCCAATGTCTTAAACGGAGACTTAAAAACATTTAGCGAAGGCGAACTCATCAAACCTATTCTAGCTTCTGCAGCATTTCCAGGCGTATTTGCGCCTGTCCAAATAGATGATGATTATTATATTGATGGTGGTGTGCTCAATAACTTTCCAGTAGAATGCCTTCGTGATGTTTGTGACCTTGTGATTGGAGTTCACGTCAGTGGATATGACACCATTGAAATGAAAGATTTAAAACATTCGTATAATGTGGTGGAACGTGCTTTTATGCTAAAATCAACCAAAGAAGATTATGCTAAATTTAAAGATTGTGACCTAGTTATTGCTCCCAAACAATTAAGTCAATACGGAACGTTTGATAAAACACATCTCGACACAATTTTTACAATTGGATATACGCAAGCAAAGGAAGTATTAGCCCAAAGCGAAATCATCAAATCGATGCTTCAAAAATAATACATCCTAATGAACAAAGAAAAGAGGCAAGAAGTCTAAAAGATATCAATCCAGAAATGATTGAACATCTCAATAAAGAATTGGTTACATTAAATCTTAAATCGAACACCCGATCTCAGATAGATTTTTGCTTCTGTATCCAACGAAAAAATAGCATTTCTATTCATATCTCGAAGTTCATTATCAATGGCAAAAATATACGCGGCACGTGCGTACAACTGTAAATTTTTTGTAAAATGATATTCGTATTGAAGTCCCGATAAAATTAAAGACAAATTAATAGTATTGGCGGCATCTCCATCAATAATAGGAACATCGCGTTGCAAATTGGACGTAAAACCATCGAGTTGTGCAAACGCTTTTAATCTATGTTTTTTTGAAAAATAATGCTGCAAATTTGTTTTAGGAATTCCTAAATTATACGACCATTTTGGATGAATTTTTCTAAAGTAACTAATAAAAGGCAGCGGAAAGTTAAATCCTGAATTTCCAGAATAGGTAACCCCTAAAATTAATTTTTGTGGTTTTCCATAAAATTCTTTTCCACTCTTAATAAAAACGATGGTTCCTGAAAAGACAACATCTTCAAGACTTAACGCATCTGCGGCTAAATTTGTGCTAAAACCTGGTCGAAATTGAACACCTAAACGCCAAACATCATTCAACGGTGTTGTATAACCAATACTAAAATCGAGCAATTGAAAATCGTTCAAATCACGAGTGTCAAAAGTAAATTCACGTTCCGATTTTAAATGAATATTACTATAATCGAGTCCTAAAAATAAATAGGTTTCTTCCTTTTTTAATTTAATAGGATAATTAAACAACGCTCGAAAGCGTGAATATTCTACATCCGATTTTGCAGTAGGAATATAGGTGTAATCTATTCGTGCTAAATCATTCAATTGTGCTTGAATGGTTGATGAACAAAGTAATAGTAATAAAAAGACGCGAAGAAAACAGTGCATTTAGTGTGTGCGAATTTGTGTTTGAAAGATAACATATAAAGTGCAAAAATTATATATTTCTGTACTTTTTTGATGCGATTTTACGAAAGTCGAATAGCTGAAAAAGCAAAGCGATATCTGTCTAAGATATCGCTTTGTTGATATAATAAATTGTATAAATTAGAATTGATATCTAATTCCAAGTGCGATGTCAAAATCCAAATCATCACTATAATTGTCATCAAATCCAAGTTCTGGACGCACATCAAGTGAAATTAGTAATGGAATGTCAAAATTATATTCAATTCCTACATTACCAGCAACTAAAGCAAATGATCCGTTTCCTGCTGGAGTATCATACGATCCAACTCCTGCACCAGCACCTAAATACCAATTGAAATTTCCGTCTAGTGGACGTACCCATTGGTACAATCCTACTAGTTTAAAAGCATCTACATTGTCTCTGCTTCTAAATCCTAAATCGAATTCCAATCGGTTGTTTTGGTTTAAATGTCTTTGATATGAAATCTCAGCACCTAATCCGTCATTATCACCAAAACGAAGTCCAATGGCGTTTTTTGATATTTGTTGCGCACTTACAGATGACGCAATGGCTAAAAAGCTTACAATGAGTACTATTTTTATGTTTTTCATGGTCTCTTATTTATATTATTATAGTACAAATGTAGTTATTTTGTGATCACGACACTTTACTTATATCATTTAATCATTGACTCATAATTAGTATCTTATTTTTATATACTTTTGACCTAATTAATAATTCATAAAATACACTGTTATGATTGTGCCTAAAGAACAACTACTATATACATTATTATTGGTCTTAATTATGATTATTGTAAGTTTAATTATAAAAAAAGCAATTCGAAGATTTAGTTTTGTACGAGCAATAGAAATCAATAGGCGAAAAGTAATTTTTAATATATGTTACTTTGTCATCTACCTTTTTTCAGGATTCGTCTTGGCAATCATTTGGGGCGTAAAATTTCAAGAATTCACGATTTTTATATCTTCAGTTTTGGCGGTTTTAGGTATTGGATTCTTTGCGCAATGGTCTATACTTTCAAACCTTACAGCAAGTTTTATCTTATTTTTCTATCATCCAATCCGAATAGGACATCGTATCAAAATCATTGACAAAGATTACGATTGGACAGGTGAGGTGAAAGATATTACTGCATTTTACTTTTTCATTGAAACCGATGAAGGTCAAAATATTTCATTGCCAAACTCATTGGTCATGCAAAAAGGCATCGAAATTTTAGACAAAGCACCTATTGTCAAAGAACCAGAAGAATTGTACAAAGAATAATTAGTATCTTTAATCATTCCGAAAACAAAAACAATACAATTTGCAAGCACCATTTAAAAAGGTCAAAAGAAACAAAAAAACCACCGCTTCTAAAAGTTTAGGAAAAGCTCCTGGAGAACTCATATATCTCGGAGATAAGGAAAACTTAGAAACTGTGCTGGAAGTGCATGAATATACAACGGAAGAATACAGTACGCACAAGACAAAACAAATCAAAAAAATATTCAATGTCAAAGGCAACAATAAAGTAAGTTGGGTTAATGTAAACGGACTTAGCAAACCAGATGACATTACAAAAATTGGAGAATACTTCAACATACATCCACTCATTTTAGAAGACATTGTAAACACCAATCAACGCCCTAAAATTGATGAATACGAAGCATATATCTTCATCGTTTTAAAAATGCTTTACCATTCTGAAAAAACGGATGAATTACTTACCGAACACATTTCTATCATTGTCGGACAGGATTATGTCGTAACCTTTCAAGAAACAGAAGAAGACATTTTCAATTCAATTAGAGAACGATTCAAAACCCAAAACAGTAAACTTCGAAGTTCAGGAGCCGATTATTTAGCATTTTTACTCATGGATGCCATCATTGACAACTATGCTGTGGTTATTGAAACGTTTGGTACTAAAGTAGAACAAACAGAAGACGAACTATTCTTAGAAGATTCGCGAGATGGAATCTCAAGAGACATTCAATACCTTAAACAAGAATTATTACGCTTGCGCAGAAACATTTTGCCATCACGGGAAGTCATCAGTCGCATTGTAAAATCGAAGTCAGAAATTATCTCCATCAAAACACACGATTACATAAAAGATTTACAAGATCACATACTGCAAATCAACGACAACATTGATCTATACAGAGAAATGGTTTGGGGATTAATGGACATGCACATGACCACCATGAGCAACAAAATGAACGGCATCATGAAAGTGTTGACCATCATTTCCACCATATTTATTCCACTAACTTTCATTGTGGGCGTTTACGGAATGAACTTTGAACACATGCCCGAATTACAATCCAAAAACGGTTACTTCATTCTATGGGGAATCATGATTGGACTTTTTATAGTGCTTTTACTCTTCTTCCGAAGAAAAAAATGGTTGTAGTTTAGATTCAAAGATTCAAAGATTGAAGAATTAAAAAAATAAAGATTACATCCAACAATCCAACAATCCAACAATCCAACAAGTCTAAAGGAGTGATTTTCGGAATGAAATGGAGAAAATTGTATCGAGAAACACTTTAACATTTAAAATCTAGTATTCAAAATTCAACATTTTTTTGAGCAACGAAATCTGTCCCAAATGATAATGCGTATGCTCAATAATACCGTGAATATTTCGGTAATAACTTCCGTACTTTTCATCGGTAAAATTTGTATCAAAACAATCTTCGGGTAATTTCTCTATTTCGTTTGCAAACTGTTCTGCATCGCTCCAAACTTTTGCTAAAAATGTTTCCCATTCCGCTTGCGAAGTTATTTTTGGATGATCAAAACTGAATTCATCTTTTGCATTCAACGCTTCTCCTTCAAACACTTTCAAAACCGCCGCGACGTAATAATTAACATGAAAAACTAAAGTCAGAATCGTGTTTAAATCATACACTTTTGTGGTCGCTTGTTCCCAAGTAATTCCTTCCATAACTTCTTTAAAACTGGTGCCTGTCCAATTTCCTCCAAAATGGATTTCTCTAAAATGTTTGGCAATTTGTGTTGTAAGTTTCATAGTCGATATAAATAATCAATTTTCAGGATATGCTTTTAAATTATAAATTCCCCAAATCACAAAAATAATTTCCAACACAGTGCCAATAGTAAATGCCAACGAAGGAATTCCATCAATACAAATACTCAGTAAACGTCCGGCAGCCAAACCGCCCATAAAAAATACGACAGAATAGGTAGCGCCACGCCAATATTTGTGGAAACATACACTATATGCCCAATATATTCCTAGCGCAAAATAAGAACCCATCATGGCTCTAAACACATGATTGAGATCGGTAGTTTCTACATTAAAATCAAAAAATAAAGGCAAAAAAGTACTCGGATACAATCCGTAGGTGATGCCAACAACCAACACGGCAGCGGCGGACAAAGATAAATGTAGGTTTTTATTAAGTTCTTTCAATTTGTGTAATAGGTTTCAATGTTTTCTTAAATATATGTTAAAATTAGTCAAAAAAAACAGAAAATAACTGTAAGGTTTTAATAAATTAGCCAACTAAAGTTAGATATTAAAAAATACTTTACAACGCACGTGTTAAAACCAACCAATACAACTGCAATTTTAATCTTTGCAAATTCTTCTCAAGAAGAATCACAACACAAAACCATGGTTGGTGGAGAAAAATTGTTCTCCTACTTTAACGCACAAATCCTTGAAAAAGTTCAAAAAACGGGATTGCCATACTTTATCTATTCTGAAAAAGAACAACACGGAAACTCATTCGGATCACGATTTACCAATGCAATTGCAGACGTATTTTCAAAAGGATTTACCCAAATTATCTCCGTTGGAAACGATACGCCTTCACTGGAAGCAAAAGATATTTTAAAAGCACAGCAACATTTACAAAAAAATAAAGTAGTTATTGGGCCCGCAACAGATGGCGGAATCTATCTTTTAGGAATTCAACAGCAACATTTCAATGCGGAGAATTTTCAAAACCTTCCGTGGCAAACACAACACTTACGAATAGCATTTCAGCAATCACTAGCGGAAGAAGGTTTCCATGTAAAATTACAACGAACGCTCAAAGATGTCGATCAACAACAAGATGTCGTTTGGTTTTACAAGCGTTTGCAACAACTTTCGGAAACGTTCCAACATATTTTACAATCCATTATAAAAACAATTCAGTCTGTCTTCACATACGTGACTATTGTTATAGAAAGTCATCACAGTTCTTTTCTCTTCAACAAAGGTTCGCCTTCACTTTCCTAAGAACTTCTAAAAAAACTTTTACACTTTTAATAATTTACGCAATTAATGAAGCACATTCTATTGTGGCTAGCACTTTTCATAGTGTCTTTTGGCTATGCTCAACAAACGATTACAGGAACAGTTACGTCTAAAACTGACGGTTCCACAGTTCCTTTTGTCAATGTTTTGATTAAAAATACAACGTTTGGAACCACCACAGATATAGATGGAAACTATTCCATGACGCTGCAAAGCAACAATGATATTTTAGTCTTTTCTGCTTTAGGGTACACAACGTTGGAAATTCCTGTGAACAATCAAACGATGCTAAATGTAATTTTGGAAGAAGGGACAACCGCACTAAATGAAATTGTCATCACAGCTTTAAACCGAAAACGCGAAACGAAAGAATTGGGTTATGCCATTCAAAGCATTCAAAGTGAAGGAATAGCTGAGGTAAAATCGGTAAATTTTTTAGACAATCTTTCTGGGAAATTAGCTGGAGTAACCATTACGCAAGGTGGCGCAACTGGTGTTGGATCATCATCCAAAATTGTCATTCGTGGCGAACAATCGTTCACAAACAACAATCCATTATTCATTGTCGACGGAACGCCCATCAACAACAACACAGTTTTCAATGTCACCAATGAAGCCGCAGCAGGATTTCAAGAAGTCGATTTCGGAAATGGCGCAATGGAAGTCAATCCTGATGATATAGCTTCGGTTTCTGTGCTCAAAGGGCCAAGTGCAGCAGCATTATACGGAACGCGCGCGTCTAACGGAGTAATTATTATCAATACGAAAGATGGTTCTAAAAGTAAAGGTTTAGGCGTCAGTATCAACTCAAGTCTATATATTGATAGTGCGTTTCAATTGCCACAATTCCAAAACGAATACGGACAAGGAAACTCAGGTCAATTTGAATATGTAGATGGACTTGGCGGTGGAATCAACGACAATATTACCTATAGTTGGGGACCGCGATTGAATCAAGGAACGTTCATTTCACAATTTGACAGTCCAGTAACTTTGCCAGACGGAACGGTTGTTCGTGGCGGCGATACTTCACTTTATAACGGTTTGCCAATTACGCCAACAGCATTTGTATCAAATCCTGATAACCTGAAAAATTTCTATCAAACAGGCGTGACAACGATTAACAATGTGGCGGTTTCTTCAAATTTTGATAAAGGAAACTATCGTTTGTCATTTACAGATTTACGAAGTGAATCCATCATTCCAGGTGTAAATTTAGACAGACAAACGGTGGCGGCGCGTTTGGGATTTTCACCCAGCGAGAAAACAAAAATTACGACCAACATTAATTACGTTTACAGCAGTAGCGACAACCGACCTTCTAACGGTTATGGTTCTGAAAATGTCAACTATTCGTTGGTTGCGTGGGGACCAAGATCGTTGAATATTGACAACTTACGAAACTATTGGCAATCAGGTTTGGAAGGCATTCAGCAATATTCGTTCAACTATACATTCTTTGACAATCCATTCTTTATTTTGGAAGAAAACAGGAACAGTTTTGAGCGCGATCGTATCTTTGGAAATATGGCAATTCGTCAAGAATTCAATCAAAATCTAAGCTTGACAGTTCGTACAGGATTGGATTATTCAAGTGAAAAAAGACGTTTCTTGCGGAACTTTAGCACAAATCGTTTCCGAAATGGTGCGTATGCTGAACACGATGTTACGTACAGAGAAATCAACACCGATTTCTTAGTAAACTATACAAAAGAAGCTGGCGATTTTAATGTGGATATTTCCCTTGGCGGGAATCGACTCAGCCAGAGAGCAAGCACGTCACAATCACAAACCACACAATTGGCGCAACCTGGCATTTTTAGTTTAAACAATGCAGCGTCACCGATTGAAAGTTTTGGTTTTACCACAGAAAAAAGAATCAACAGTCTCTACGGATTAGTTAAAGTCGGTTTCAAAGATTTTTTATATGTTGATATTACAGGAAGAAACGATTGGTCAAGCGCATTAGCAACACCATTTTCAGCAGACAATACGTCGTTTTTCTATCCGTCAATTTCAAGCAGTTTTATATTAAGCAATGTGGTAGATTTACCAAAAGCAATCTCGTTTGCAAAACTAAGAGCAAGTGTTGCACAAGTTGGAAACGATACAAATCCATTTCAAACTTCAGGAACATTTATCTCACAAACGGCAGTAAACTCCCAACCGACCTTTTCGAATCAAGATTTCATTCCGAATCCAAATCTAAAACCAGAACGTACCACTTCGTATGAATTTGGAGCCGATTTGCGATTCTTCAAGGACAGATTAAATCTAGATATTACCTATTATAATGCCTTAACGAAAGATCAAATCTTATCTATCCCAATTCCTGTAAGTTCAGGATACAATCAACAAGTCATCAATGGTGGAGAAGTGCGCTCAACAGGTATAGAAATTGTGCTCAACGCGATTCCAATTCGCACACAAAACTTTGAATGGAATAGTACGGTGAACTTTAGCACCAATCGCGCTACGGTAGCATCGTTACCACAACAAGATGGACGCATTACGCTAGCATATTCGCGAGTCTACAACAATCCCGATCAAACGGTTTGGTTTCAAGTAGAAGAAGGTGGACGCATTGGCGATTTCTACGGAACAGGCTATTTGCGCAATGCTAACGGTGATTTTGTGTTGACACCAGAAGGACGTTTTATCGCAGACAATACACTAAAAAAACTCGGAAACTCCAATCCAGATTTTATCATTGGTTTCAGCAATCAATTCAGTTACAAAAATTGGGATGTGAGCTTTTTACTCGATTGGCGACAAGGTGGCGAATTGGTTTCAAGAACACTTTCATTGGCGGCAGTTGGCGGACAATTACAAGAAACCAGTTTCCGTCCAGAAGCAGGAATTGTAGCAGATGGCGTTATCAATGTGGGAACAGTTGACAATCCAATCTATGAACAAAATACAACAGCCGTTTCAGCGGAAAGTTACTATCGTCAATTTTACGATCGGAATCATGAAGAAAACAATGTCTATGATGCTTCGTATTTGAAAATGCGCGAATTCTCCATTGGATATTCGTTCAAAATCAAGCAAAATAGTATTGGATTCCTAAAAAGTGATGCAGACATCAAAGTTTCGTTATTAGGAAGAAATCTATTTGCCATCAGTGACATTCCACATTTTGATCCAGAACAATTAGCGGTGCAAGGACAAGGAATTGTCAGCGGCGTGGAAGACTTATCGTATGCAACCACACGTAGTTTTGGACTCAAACTAAATGTTAATTTTTAATCATCAAACCAATGAAAAAATATATAATCTTAACAATTTTTGCGTTTGCTTTATGCAGTTGTACGCAAGATTTTGAAGAAATTAACACCAATCCAAATGCGCCCGTAGATGTGCAACCGAGTTTGCTTTTACGTCAAGTCATCTATAATTACGGGGAAGAAATGTCGTATGAAGGTTTTGCAGCGGGAAACTTATTAGCACAACATTTAACGGCGTTAGATTTCAATTTATTTGATCGGCATGCGTTGAGTTCTCCACAATTAGGAGGAAATCCTTGGGAAATTTTTTACACGAATTTAAGAGACAATGAAATCATTTTAACCAAATCACGATCAGCAGAAACATTCGCGGTTTATGAAGGTCCAGCGTTGATATTTAAGGCGTATATGGCGATGGCATTGACCGATTTATTTGGCGATGTTCCGTACAGTGAAGCGTTTCAAGGAACGTCAGGAATTGTGACGCCGAAGTACGATTTACAAGAAGATATTTACCTTGTCGAAGGTGGAATTTTAGACAATTTAGCACAAGGAATTTTAGCCATTCAAAATTATTCAGGAAGCATTCCGCTAGAAGGTGATGTGTTGTATAATGGCGATTTGACCAATTGGATTCGTTTTGCGAATTCATTACGCATCAAAGCATTGATACGAATTTCTGGAAGAGAAAATGTGTCAAGTCAATTGCAAGCCATTGTTGCCGAAGGAAATTACATTGCAACAAACGCGCAAAATGCAGTATTCAATTTTACAGATGGCGAGCCAAATAATTTTAGAATGGCACGTTTACGCGCTGGAGACTTCAATAATTTCGTCATGTCGGAAACCATTGAAAACGTATTAACTGACTTAAACGATCCCAGAATCAATGTATTATTTCGCCCGTTTGGAAATGCAGTTGGCAATCAATACAATGGTTTAATCAATGGAATTGACGCGTCACAAACGACGATTTCTTTGGCGGATTATTCCTTAGCGGGAATGTTTTTTCGAGAAAACACAGCCAATTTGGATGCAAATTATATGACTTCTTGGGAAACCCAATTGTTATTGGCAGAAGCGGCTGCAAAAGGGTTCATCACAGAAGATGCACAAACATTGTATGAAAATGGCGTGACACAAGCATTTGAGTATTGGCAAACCGATTTACCAGCAAATTACCTAACAACCACGGCGGCTTTTGACAATGCAAATGCTATTGAGCAAATCATCACACAAAAATGGATTGCCAACACCATCAACGGATACGAAGGTTGGATAGAATACAGACGAACAGGATTTCCAAATTTACCAGCAGTTTCGGCGAGTCTCAACAACGGATTGATTCCTGTGCGCATGCCATATCCTGCGGAAGAAGCGACGTTGAATACTCTAAATTACAATCAGGCGGCGCAAGCAACCAATGGAAATAGTATTAATGTTCGGGTTTGGTGGAATGAATAAACTTCGACAAGCTCAGTTTTCGTATTTTCGCAAACGGATAATACAAGTTAGGAGTTAAAAGTGATGAGTTATGAGTGAAATAAATTTTAAATGCTAAATGTTGAATTATAAATTTAAAAGTAATTTTGCTTGAACATTGAACCTGAAGAATGAACTGGAAACTAAAAGCAAGCTTACAAAAGCTACTGCATTTTACGAAGATTGGCGACAAGCTCAATCACATTCCGGCTACGTTAAAAAAAGACTATCACAAAAATGTGTGTATTTATCAAGCGTATGAATGTTTGCGGAAGTTTGATGAAATTCAACACCCAAAATTTGTCACATCGAGTGGAGTCGAGATGAAAACCGCCTTAGAAATCGGGACAGGTTATTCGTTGATTTCACCTGTTATTTTACACTTGTTAGGTTTCGATAAAATTATCACGGTTGATATTTCAAAAGATGTTTCCATCAAAACGTTTCAAAAGCAAATTCAACACATCGATCATGATGATTTTTTAGAAAGAATTGCAACAAAAAGCACATTCAGCTTGACTGAAATTAAAGAGAAAATAAAACACATACTGTCTTTTCAAACATTGGAAAGTTTATTCGAATATTGCAATATAGTGTACATTTTCAAGTACACATTGAGCGATATTGAAACCGAAAGTTCGGCGTTTGATTACATTTGTTCGCAAGTTGTTTTTGAGCACATTCCGCCAGCATTTTTAACGGAATTATTCCAAAAAATGAAAGTCTGGTTAACGAAAGATGGTTTCGCAGTTCACACCATTAATTTCATCGATCATTTTGCGAATCCAGGATTTTTTCAAGATAAAAACATCTCGGAATTCAACTTTTTAAAATATTCAGATAAAACGTGGAAGTATTGGGCAGGAAACGATATTGCCTATACAAATCGGCTTTCGTACGTGTTCTATCTTGAATTATGTGAAGCAAACGATTTGAAACTCATTGAATTCAAAGGAGAAAATTACAGAACGCACAATCCGTTAGTAGCAACTGAAATTCACGAAGATGTGATCAAAAAATATAAGCAGCTTCAAAATGTGGAAGATCTATGTAAATACCAACGTGGAACACTAATTTTTAAAAAATAAAAACACCTCTGACATCATCTGTCAAAGACGCAAATACATTTGTGGTATTATTAATTTAAAAAATATCAACAACATGAAAAATGCAATTAACTGGTTTGAAATTCCGGTAACAAATTACGAAAGAGCTAAAAAATTCTATTCCGAAGTTATAGGAGAAGAAATTATGGATCATCACATGGAAGACAAGAACATGAAATACGGAATTTTCCCGTACGATATGGAAAATCACAACGTTGGAGGAGCTATTGTGCAAATGGAAGGAATGAATCCTTCTATGGATGGTTCTACAGTATATTTGAATGGCGGAGACGATCTAAATGTTCCATTAGGAAGAGTAGAAGCGGCTGGTGGAAAAGTAATCATGCCAAAAACTGACATTCAAGAAAATGGATTTATAGCTCAATTTACAGACACCGAAGGAAATCGTGTAGCATTTCATTCAATGGGCTAAAAAACTAAAATGTGGCGAATCTCAGTTGAGGTTCGCTGCTTTCAACTTATGACACAACTTGCAAGACTTATATCAATACTGACACTGTTAAAATCGAAACGATTATTAACGGCGACCGAATTGGCTGAAAAGTACGATGTGAGTGTGCGAACGATTTACAGAGATATCCGTAAACTAGAAGAAGCTGGCGTTCCTGTATACACGCTAGAAGGTAGAGGGTATAGTTTGATTGACAATTACACGGTAGCGCCTGTTCAGTTTACAGAAAAGCAAGCGAATGCGTTGATTACGGCAGAACATGTTATCAATCAATCTAAAGATGCTTCTTTTGTGAACGATTTTAAAGATGCATTGATCAAAATAAAATCAGTTTTTAAAACATCGATACAAGAAAAAAGCGAATTATTAAGCAACAAAATTCATGTTTTTAATTGGAAATTAGAAGACACAGCGAGCAATGCACTGTCTGAAATTCAAGTAGCAATTACGAATTTTAACTGTATGGAAATCAATTATAAAAAAGCAAATGATTACCAAATTTCGAACAGGAAAATAGAACCTTGCGCGATGTATTCCACAGATAATAAATGGATTTTAATTGCATGGTGTTACTTGCGAAATGAACTCAGAGCATTTCGTATTGACAGAATTCAAAGCTTTAAAATATTAGAAGAAAAATTTGAAGATCGAAAATTTGATATCCGCGATTATTTTGCGTCGCATCCGTATACAAACAAGCCGTATAAAGGGTGAAAAGCAATTATTTTTTAGTATCGAATAAAGCTTTTGCAATCGCTATAATAGCTATGAGTATTGAAAAATAGCCAAGCCAACGAAGGTAATCATAGAATTCAAAATCAAAAGTTCCATGTAAATGTATCTGTATGAAATTTTAAATAATTAAAGACAAAAATAGTAATATATAATAACTGTAAAATTCATGGACAACGTTACCATTTGGCAATGGGCATTAATCATAGTAACGAGTGTACTATTTTTTTGGTTTTCACCATTAGCTAAAACGAAAGATCAGTTTTTCAAAGCCACACAAAATAAGCGCCAGCCATCTGCATGGATGTTGACAGGAAGCTTGATTATTTCCTGGATTTTCGCTAAAAGTATTACAAACGCCGCAAACTTAGGAGCAAGTTTTGGATTGGTCGGTGGTGTTGCGTACGCAGCCTATTATCTGTCGTTTGCCGTTGCTGGAATTGTGATTTATCAGTTAAGAACCAAAGGCGGATTTAAAAGTATTCATCACTTTTTGGAAACCAAATTTGGTCGTGCAGCAATTGTATTATTTTCGGTCTTAATTGGTATCCGATTGTTCAACGAAGTTTGGTCGAATACCATGGTCATTGGTTCGTATTTTGGAATTGCAGGAAGTATGCCATATTACGCGTCAATCATTGTGTTTACGGGTTTAACCTTGGCATACGCGCTCAAAGGTGGACTGAGTAGTAGTATTTTTACAGACGTGATTCAAATGGTGTTATTCAGCATTTTATTATGTGTGATTTTGTGGAATATATTTTCGGTAGAAGATTTCTCCGTAACACAAGTGGCTTCGTCTGGTAGTTGGACATTTGCCCTTGGCGGGAATTTACTCTTAGCGGCCATTTTACAATCGTTCAGTTATCCGTTTCACGATCCAGTTTTGACAGATAGAGGTTTTATAAGTTCGCCAAAAGTAACGTTGAAAAGCTTTTTGTGGGCTTCGGTGTTGGGCGCAATTTGTATTGTATTATTTAGTGTGGTCGGGATTTTTGCACAACAACAAGGATTGCAAGGAAATGACGCAGCCGTGATGGTCAGCAAATCGTTTGGCGTGTTGATTTTATTAGTAATTAATTTCATCATGATTACGTCGGCAGCTTCCACCTTAGATTCAACATTTTCATCATCATCAAAATTAGTTGCCATCGATTTGAAATTGGGTGAAAACATTCGTTTTGGAAGAATCGTTATGATTGCAGTGGCGGTTTTAGGAACAATTCCTGTGTTTTTAAATGCAGAAATTTTATCTGCAACCACCATTAGCGGAACTATGGTGATCGGATTAACGCCCGTGTTTTTATTCTGGAAACAGAAAGCAACCAAAGTGAGTTATTTTTTGTCCGTCGGTTGTGGCTTATTTTTTGGATTTTTATTAGTGTTTAATGTGTTTCCCGAAGCGCTCATTTTTACCACAGGAAAATATGCAAGTTTACTTTGGGTGAATATTTGGGGAATAGTAAGTTGTTGTGTACTTTACAAGTTACCAATATGGATAAAAAAATAATTGACATCGGAAACATTTCGGGAAAAGTACTGCTTTTTGGCGGCGTGTATAGCAATTTGCAAGCCTTAGAAGCCTTGATTGCTGTGGCTAAACGTGAACATATTTCACCAGAAAATTGCATTTGTACGGGCGATATTATTGGCTATTGCGGTCAGCCAGAAGAAACAGCGCAGCTTTTTAAAACATGGAATGCGCATTCAATTGTTGGAAATGTAGAAGAGCAATTGGCAAGCGGTTCTGTAGATTGCGGTTGCGATTTTACAGCTGGTTCACGCTGTGATAATTTTTCGAAAGAATGGTATCCGTTGGCACAATCGAAATTATCTACATCTTCAATTGATTGGATCAAAGCTTTGCCCGATCATATCAAATTTCAATATGCAGGAAAAAATGTATGTGTGGTGCATGGAAGTTATGAATATATTTCAGAATTCGTTTTCAAATCAACCGATTGGAATTTGAAACTAACTTCATTTAAGAATTCTGAAAGTAGCGTGATTATTGCAGGACATTGCGGATTGCCATTTCTTGATCAAAAAAATGATCAAGTTTGGATAAATCCGGGTGTGATTGGAATGCCTGCAAATGACGGTTTGCAAAGTGTTTGGTATGCAGTTTTAGACGATTCGAATGGTTTGAGCGTGAAACATCACACATTAGCTTATCATCATCAAGAAGCAGTAAAAATCATGCTTACCAACGGTTTTCCAGCTTCGTATGCAGCCACGCTTGAAACTGGATTGTGGGACAATATGGAAATTCTTCCCGAACGAGAAAAACAACAACAAGGAAAGGCTATTTTTTAAACTGCTTTAAACCACCTAAAAGCAAGGTGTTTTTCTATATTCACCATTCACAACGGTTATTTTGTGATCAATGGTAAACTTGAATAAGGTATCTTTTTTTAGAGGTCTGTACACTGCATAATCCCAATTACCTGAATGCGTCAATTCGTAGGTTCCATTTTTAGTTCCGTTTAGCATTTCATCGTAAAATTGCGTGATGGTTGGATATGCGCCATCATCTTGAAAATCTTCTTTTATATTGTGCAGCGGAATGAAATCTTTTTGACCTTTATACTTTGCAAATAAGGCGTTTCCTTCAGCATTAAAAGCAATCGAAAGTTGTGTAGACGGTTGATCATCATTTGTATAACAAATATAATGATTGGGAGTTTTTGATTTTTCGGCTTCAAGTTCCTCGATGGTTTTAGTTTCTGTGGATTCTGATTGCTGTTCAACATCGGTATCAGTCGTTGGTGTGGTCGATTTTTTATCTTTTTCAGCACAATTCACACATAGAAGTACACTTAGAAAAAGTAGGAAGTACGTAAATTTAGATTTCATAAAATTCATTTTTAAAATAGAAGTAAAATAGTAATTTTAATACAACCAACAACTACAACAAATGTACGTACAAAATAGGTATAAATTATTTTTTTAGATCATTCATTTTTTTAAGCGTCTCATTGACATCTGTTGCACTTTTATCTCCAAGACTAATTTCGGACTCACATCCTTTACATTTAAACTGCGTGCCCGTGAGTAATTGTTGAAAATTTACGGCAATAGATGTTTTGCAAACAGGACATGGAATAGAGGTTACACTCATAATATTAGGCTTTTAATAATTAGGATTGTTTTTTTTGAAGGCTATATATAGGCAATGTACATCTTTTTTATCGAAAATAATCGAATCCAAACAGAGAACCGTTGATATTGTATTTGTTCATAAATACGCAGTTCTGCGTATTGTTTCTTGTCCTGCAAAAAAGGAATTTTAGGGTGTAAACTTTTTAACAAATGAAACATACGTACATCATCCTTTTTTTAAGCGTTTTTTCTTTCGCGAATGCGCAAACTACAAAAATGTTGCTAGACAGCGCTTTGGTTAAAAAAGAACAACAACACTACAAAGAAGGTATTCAACTTTGTGAACAAGCCATCGCGTTAGATAGCACATTGACAATAGCCTATTTATACAAAGCAGGATTTCACACTGCGCTCATCAATAAACGAAACGCTGGAGAAGATTATAAAAATTACAAAGCAGCCATAGCTAGTTATACGAAAGTCATTGAATTGGAACCAACATATTCAGAAGCTTTCTTTTATCGTGGCGGCGCGCATGATGCCATGGGTTTTTTAGATGATGCCATTTTAGATTATATGAATTCGGTAGCCATAGACGAAAATCAACCGAAAGTATACAACAGTCTTGGCATGTGTTATGCGAAAAAAGGAAATGTAGATAAAGCCTTAAGCTATTTTGAAAAAGCTACCACGTATGATCCAAATTATGCAAAAGCATATTCTAATAAAGGAAATGTATACGATATGAAGCAAAACCTTGTGAAAGCCTGTGAGAATTGGAAGAAAGCAATAGCACTTGGGTATAGAGGAAACGTGAATCGGTTTCATGAAAAATGCAAAAAGCCTTAAAAATACGCAATTCGTCGTATTGTAAAAATCTAGGATATTCCTGAGTTTTGAAACAATGAAAAATGTCAAGACATGACTTTTATAACCCATTAATAACATCCATATGAAAAAAATAATTACAGTACTTTTTACAATTGCGTTCCTAGTTTCTTGTGCAAACTATGGCGAAAAAAAGGTCTTTAATGGAACAGAAGTATATTATAAAGATGGAGTCACAGAAGCACAAGCAGATAAATTAGGTGAAAGCCTGATAACTTCAGGATTTGCTGATGGTGGCGGAAAATCGGTGCAATTTACAAAAGATGGCGATCAGTATATTTTTAAAATGGTCATCAGAGAAGAGTTTCTAAATGATAAATCAAAAGAAAATGTATTCAATATCTTCCCAAAAGAACTCTCAAATTACATGAATTTACCAGTTGATTTGCATTTGTGTGATGATTCGTTCCATACGTTGCGTGTACATAAATTGTCGGATGCTGTTCAAACAATCATGGCAAAAGCAACGGAAATTCGATATACCAAAAATGTAACAGCTGCGGAAGTAGAAAAACTAAAAGAGTTTTTAATTGAGTATGGTTTTTCAGATGCCAGACCTAAAACTGTTGGATTAGATAAAGAAAATGATACGTACCTATTTAAAATGGTTTTAGACAAAAGTAGAATAGAAGATGAAGCTACCATTAGTTTATTAACGTTGTTCAAAGGAGAATTGTCTGAAAAAGTATTCAACAATCAACCTGTAAAAGTACACATGTGTGATGAATTGATGAATACGCTTAAAATTGTAGAATAACTAAATAAAAATACAGATGAAAAACACACGACTAGGAATCATTCTCTTTTTCATTTTCCAAATTTCTATCGCTCAAGTGGTAGACATGATCAATGCGCCAAGAAATCCAATTGGCTATAAGTATAAAAAAGAACACTATAATCTAAAAGGAGACATTTATGCTTCTGGAGGAAAAATTTTCGATAGAAACGGAAACCTAACCTATAATTTTGGAGCGTTTTATTATTACGATAGCAACGGAAAAATTATTGGAAGCAATTATGACGATACGTTCAAATTGGACGATCGTGGAAATATAACTATGTTCAAATACAATAGTGGAGGTACGAAAACGTATGCTTTTAATAACAAAAATCTATTGGTAAGCGAAACGAATACCTATAATGAAGACAAAACATATACGTATGATTCGCAAAATAGAATTATCAAAACGGTCATAAATCGAAAAGGTGTTTTCTATCAAGAAATTGATTTTACATACAGCAAAAGTGGAAAAGCATTAGTCGTTACGCTACAATATACCAATCAAGATCGTAAGCCTGGGAATACCTTTACCTATCACTATGAAAATGGATATCTCGTCAAAGAAGTCCTCACATCTGGCACGTATACTTATAAAATTGAGGTAGATGCCAAAGGAAATCAAATTGACTTTTATGAAACCAGTAAACCTAACGCAAGACATTTTGATACAGACAATCGGTATTACAGCGACCTTCACAAACCTATAAAACTAGAATTGGGCTACTTCATGTCAGGAACTGGAGAAACTGCAAGAAAAATAATGGCAGCCTATATTAATGGAAAACTTGCTTCAGATATTGTTATTAGTAAAGGAGTTAAGCCTAACGAAAAAATAGTCTACGATGGACTTACTCTAACCTACTATTCCGTTCCGAATGTTATTGAAGAGAATGATACGTTAAAAACACGAATTCAAGTAACCAGCGTACTTTCCAAAGGAAATACATGTATGAATTATGCGCATGATGGGATGTTTATCAATTATGTAGATGGAATCAACAATGTAAAATCGAGAGAATTTGCTTTTTTAGGACCTCACATGGTTGATTATCGTGTAGAAAAAAGTGTAGGAAGAACCTATGTTGTGAACAACTATCAAAACATCAAAGAACAAGAAGTGAAAGAGTTGAACTTATTTACAACCGATACAACTTCTATTTTATATACAAGAGAATTGACGAAGGATAATTTCTTCATTGTAGTAAAAGGAAAACATATCGATTACAAAAAAGCACGTTTTGAATATTTAACAAATGGTGATCCTGTTATTTTTATGGATGAAAAACCTACCTATGTTTTACTAGGTTTTAAAGCAGCAAGAAATGAAGAAATACGATTAGGAAAACGCTATGAAGGCGAATTGGATACACAAACTAATGCACAAAGCAACGCACAAACAGAAACGACTACTACCACTACCGTAGATACAACGGATTACCAGTGTGTAGAAGGCGATTGCAAAGAAGGTTGGGGACGCGTAACTGTCAACAACATCATTACAGACGCTACTTTTAAAAACAGTACCATTGATGGTGTAGCGTACATATCGTATCCAAATGGTTCGTTCTATCACGGACAATACAAAAACAATCGGCGTCATGGAATTGGGTATTACCAATGGGAAAATGGAAATGCGTATGTTGGCGGTTGGAAAGATGGAAAACAACACGGTTTGGGCTACACTACAAACAAAGAAGGATTAATTACCTCAGGTGGTTTATTTGAAGATGGAAAACTAATACAGGAAGCTACGGACGATTACAGAGCAGGCAAAAAAGATGGAAACTGTACCGGAAATTGCGCAGACGGATTTGGAAAATATACCTACAACAACGGCGATATCTATTGGGGATTTTTCAAAAACAATCAGCGTTTCGGAGTCGGATCTTACTATTGGAGTAACAAAAGTAAATACACAGGTGCTTACGTCCTTGGAGGTAAACGAAATGGTTACGGAATGTATACCTATGTAGACAGTTCGGTATTCAAAGGAATGTTTGTAGATGATAAAATTGACGGACTTGGTATCATGAAATACAACAAAACTGGCAATACCGCAAAAGGTGTTTTCGATAATACTGGCGCAAAAGTGAAAGACTTTTAAAACAATTAAAATTATACCAAAACAATAAATAAAAATCACCAATGAAAAACATTAAAATCATCGCATTTGCTCTTTTTGTACACTTTAGCTTGGTACAATGTCAAACCAAGGATAAAATAGAAGTCATTACCTATGAAGTCACTCCCGAATTTGCAGAAAAAATAGACAAACCAACAGTTCATTTCACCGTTGATGTTCCAACGAGTCTAAAACTTGATAAACCTGAAGAAGGCAAAAAAAGTTATTCTTATGGAATGATTCAAGAAATTGGAAAAGATAGCATCGTTACCGAAATGTATTCCTTTGGTTATATTACCTTAGACGGAACTACCTTGGAAGAAGGCGGCGCTTCTTTTATGAAACAAATTCGTGATATGCTCAAAGGTGGCGGATACGAAATAGAAGAAGACACCATTGGTACGATGCAATTTGATGGTGAAGAATACATATCACTTCGCGCTATTGGAAAAATGAAAGATGGACTGAGCGATCTATTTGTTGGACGTTATTTTTTCAATGTCATCGCAAAGCCAAATCCGCATGGCGACACACACATCATTATGCTTATGGCAGCAAGAGACGATCAAGTAACAGCATACGAAGATTTCAAAGACAAACTAGCAATTTCGACGGTTTGGAAAACTTTTGAATACTTAAAATGATTTCGATACAAAATTCTTTTAGAATTTCACTCAATTTGACGTAGTTTTAGTATTGTTAGGATATAATTTACTGCATATTTTTATTCATTAGTGTCCGATAAAACCTTTTATATTCTTTTGAAAACATTGTTATGAAAGAGTTTCTAAGATATCTTTATGAATCATCATGCTTTTGTCAATCTGTATTATAAAGGAAATTATTTTGGAGATACTAAAAAATGTGTAATAATAAGCTTTGTTTTTCAGTCAGTTACAATTTAGTCTTTATTCTATGATCTAATAGCGTAGCGGTCTTTTATCTTTTGTCGGACAACAGTAATTTTATTCATAAATGAAAGAAAAAATCAACATCAACATTATTCCCAATCGTCAAAATGCATTTATATGGTTTAACGTACTCTTTGTAATCACCTTATTGATTACAGGAGAAACGGATGGATTTTCGATTGTGATGGCATACTTCATGGAAACGCTCATTATTGGGGCAATTCACGTTGTAAAAATGTACAAGATCTTACGGTATGCCAATGCAACAGGAGTTAAACGTACACAAAATAATGGTGGCGGAATGATTCTCTTTTTCATATTTCACTATACTTTTTTTGTGGCAATTCAGTCCATATTTGTCTTTGCATTACTTGAAATGAAAGACACCAACATTGATGCGTTTAGTCTTTTGGACAATATTGCCTACATCGTTCAAACCTACGAAGGTATTTATCCAATCCTAATTTCGTTGGCGGTATTCAATATTGCAGATTTCTACCTAAATTTTATGATGCCAAAAGTATATCAAAACATGACGATAGAAAAAAGCTTTATGAGCCCTTACGGGAGAATTATAGTCCAACAATTTGCGGTGATACTTGGATTCTTTTTCTTTCTCTTCTCGTTTGCAATCGACATTATTGCGTTGCTGATTATTGGCATCAAAGCGGCCATTGATTTCTATATGGTATCCAATCCTGGAAAAAATTTATTCAAAACTGATATAGATTTTTCTAAAATGAAAAAACCTTAAAATATCATATTTATGAGGATCAGACTTTTCTTTTTATGTGTGTTAAATTCACTCTTGTTGAATGCAAACATGGCGTCTCCTGTACAAGAAGGAACTTTTGGAACGCGTCCTTTCATCAGTCAATATGTAAATATTTTACATGAAAACTTACGAATTACCATTGATGAAAACTTTGAATATGCCGATTTTGTGGTCGAATATATCATCCATGCTGAAAAAAGCGGTACGCAAATTCCGTTACTATTCTATGCTTCTGAATACTACAAAAACTTTGAAGTGACCATCGACGGAAAAAAAGTTTCGTTGGAACGTCAAGAAGATTTTTGGGATGTATATGGAATCGACAAAGAAAAACTGACCAACTTTGAATATTTATACAATGCAGATCGAACAGCAATTGGTGAAATCGAAAATCAATTCAAACATGGAAGAAGTGATCGTATGTCGCTAAATGATTTCTTATACTTTACAACCGATATTTTGGAAGGAGAACACATTATAAAAGTTACCTACAAAGCAAGCAATTGGCGTTACAAACACAACCGATTAAACGAAGACAGTTTTCGCTATGCATTAGCACCTGCAAAATACTGGAAATCATTCGGAACACTCAATATTACCATTGATGCAAGCCAAGTAAAAGACGAAGTTACTATCAACATTGGAACCCCAAAAAGTGGAGAAATCAAGGGTGTTTCAAGCTATCAATTTGACAAATTACCCGTAGAAATTCTCGAAATTACACGCATGCCAAAACTGAGTAGTTTTACAAAACTTTTACTCCACATAGAATCCTTTTGGTTGGCTGTCATGCTAATGAGTTTCCTAGTCGTATTTCATGTATGGAAAATGCACCGTTTCCGAAAAAGATTCCCAAAAAAGAAATTCTCTGCACCAGGTTTTATTGGCGCGGCAAGCATTCCGTTTGTATTTATCCTTATGTTACTATTCACTACATTTTGGATTGATGCTTCCATTGGTGAACCCTACGCAAGCGGACGTGAAAGCTATGGCGCATTCTTTCAATTTTTGTATTTGCCGAAATACATTTTGTACTATGTAATCTTTTCAATTTTAGTAGATTTTCTGTTTAAAAAAGTACATTCGAAAGCTTAAAATGATAAGGCTTCCTAAAACGTCACTTCGAGTTAAACTCTGAAAGAATTTAGTATCGAGAAGTACTATGAAGAATCCAATTTTTCTCGATCCAATTTTTCTTCACTTCGCTTCAAAAAATCACTCGAAATGACGTTATAGATTCTTGTTTTCTCAGGAATAACAACCCGTAAGAAGCGTCAAGTTGAACTTGATTTACTTCTCGCAAGGAACTCATACAGACAATCAAACAAAAAATATTCATGCATTCGTGGCAAAATATATTTTTGGACTTGCTTAGATTTTTTAAGAAGATGAATAAATTCCTGCCTTCACTTCGATAAACTCAGTGACCAAGCAGAAATAACACGGACTTTTTTTCAATCCTTCAATCTTTCAATCCTTCAATTCAAAAAAATACGCAACTCGTCGTATTGCAAATTCGTCAAAAAAGCAGGAATATTGTTAGTGTGATAAAATCGCACAAAACACAATCAACCAAAACATTTTTCTATCTTTATAAAGATGAAACAACGCATACTTACATTCTTGCTCTTATTCTCTGTAGTATTGATTGCACAAAACACAGTGTCAAATCCAGCGCAAGCGAAAAAAGAAGTCATTGCATTATTTGAAACCTACGAACAAAAAAGCGAAGATTTCATTCAAAAACGAGTGCTTGATTCTATGGAAGTCTATCGGGCAAAATTGGATGCGCTACTTCCTCAACTTCAAGATTCATCTTATAATTACAGAGCAGATTTAATACGTGGTTCAGTATTGATCCTCAAAGTTCAGCCTGATGAAGCCATGAAGGTATTGCTAAAAGCTGCAGAATTTTTTAAACTGCAAGAAGATTATCCAAATTATTATCGTGCGCGCTATAAAATTGGGATATGTTATTATTACGTAAACAGGCGAGATGACACTAAAGTAATCATGCTGGAAATTGCAGAAAATAATCAATATGTGTCAGAAGATTTAAAGACAAGCGCGTTGGCAAATGTGGCAGCGGTCAATATTGAACTCGGCATGCAGCAAAAAAGCACTTCTTTGTTCAATGATGCTGTTGTTAGACTCAAAAAAGCCATTTCGATCAATCGTACAAGTGAAAATTACACAAAACTAGCTTCCAACTATAGTTTATTGGCAGAAGCTTACAATCAACTAGAAAACAAACAAGAAACACTTCGCTTATTAGACAGTGCGATCTATTTTGCTAAAAAAGATAAAAATGTAGGGCAGGAAGGTTTTGCATTGATAAAAAAAGGAAACTTATTGGCAAAGGATAAACAATACGTTCAGGCTAATACAATGCTAGATAAAGCTATTAAAACGTATAAAGATGCTGACGATAACGCGTCGTTATTATATGCGTACATAGAAAAAAAACGCACGTTGGTAAAAATGGAAGATTATAAAGCCGCAAGTAGTTTGGGCGATTCTATTTACAGTTTGAGTCTTGTAAATTATAACAAACGTTTTGCAGATGGAATTTCGGAAATGGAAACCAAGTATAAAACTGCCGAAAAAGAGCGTGAAATTTTAGAACAACGCGCAGACATTGCCGAAAAAGGATTGTTACTGCAAGCACGTCAATATCAAATCTATGGAGCTTTAGGTTTGGCGTTATTATTCTGTGTGTTAGGCTATCTATTTTACAATCAGCAAAAGCTAAAAAACAAACAATTAATTAGAGAAAACAAGTTAAAAGTTGCGTTGAAAGAAATAGAAACGCAAAACAAATTGCAAGAACAACGGTTGCGAATTTCACGCGATTTACACGATAATATTGGCGCACAACTATCGTTCATCATTTCATCGATTGACAACCTAAAATACGCTTCTAAAGACACTTCAGACGAATTCAAAGACAAACTCAGTTACATCAGTGAATTTACCTCTGCCACCATCGATCAATTGCGCGACACAATTTGGGCAATGAACAAAGATGAAATTTCTAGTACAGATTTGCAAAGTAGAGTATTGGCGTTCATTGAAAAAGCAAAAATGGCAAAGGAAAACGTCAAATTTGAATTCAATAGCGAAATAGAAACACCCATTGTATTTACAGCCATTCAAGGTATGCACTTATTCAGAGTGGTGCAAGAAGCCATTAATAATGCTTTAAAATATGCCAAAGCAACGTTGATAAAAGTTCAGTTTGATGAGGTTGAAAATAAATTGGTGCTCACGATAAAAGATAACGGAATCGGATTCGAAAAAGAAACGGTTCAGCTTGGAAACGGATTGTATAATATGCAAAAGCGCATGGACGAAATCAACGCGAATATTGACATTCATTCCGAACCAACTAAAGGAACGACGATTACGGTGAAATTTCATGTTTAATTAATCAATGTAGCAGTGAAGTAATGTAACAATGTTTCAATGTGTTGATTTGAAAATAGGCAACAACTAGAAATTATAAATGTTAAATGCTAAATTTTAAATGTAAAAGTTTAAATTTCACATACCAACATACCAACATACCAACATACCAACATACC
>CAYGPQ010000041.1:0-14056 GCA_964351775.1 uncultured Kordia sp.
ATCGTATTCGTATGAACGCGATTAACTCACCAAGAGTGTATATGCGTAGTTTGGCAACACGTCAATCGAATTTAGCCTTATCAAAATATGTAAACGAAGCAGTACAAGTATTAAAAGCTGCGGAGTACGATATCATCATTTTGGAAACTTCCGGAATTGGACAATCGGACACAGAAATCATGGAGCACAGCGATGTGGCTTTATACGTTATGACACCAGAATTTGGAGCTGCAACGCAATTGGAAAAAATTGACATGCTTGATTTTGCCGATTTAGTTGCGATCAACAAATTTGACAAAAGAGGTTCGTTAGACGCGTTGCGCGATGTAAAAAAGCAATACATGCGTAACAACAATTTATGGCATGTACATCAAGATGATTTGCCAGTTTTTGGAACAATTGCTTCCCAATTCAACGATCCGGGAATGAATACCTTGTACAAAGCGGTGATGGATAAATTGGTAGAGAAAACGGAAGCAGATTTACAATCGACTTCTAAAATTTCAAGTGAAATGAGCGAAAAAATATTCGTCATTCCACCATCAAGAACACGCTATCTTTCTGAAATTGCGGAAAACAATAGAGCATACGACAAAAAAGCAGACACGCAAGTGGAAGTTGCACAACGTTTATATGGAATTTACAAAACAATAAGTTCCATCACAAATGTCACATCGAGTGAAGTAGAAATGTCATTCATGTCAAAAACTGGTTTGGATGAAACGATTATTTTAGATCGTGTTGAGAAAGAAGCAGACATTGATTTGGTCAAATTACTGCTCAAAGAATTTGATCGCGTAAAGCTAAACTTAGATCCGTACAATTGGGAAATTATCAACGGTTGGAGTGAAAAAGTTGATACCTACAAAAACCCGATTTATTCGTTTAAAGTTCGCGACAAAGAAATCAAAATAAAAACGCACACGGAATCCTTATCACACGTACAAATTCCAAAAGTTGCCTTGCCAAAGTATCAAGCTTGGGGCGATATTTTAAAATGGTGTTTGCAAGAAAACGTACCCGGAGAATTCCCATATACCGCAGGATTATATCCGTTCAAACGTACAGGAGAAGATCCAGCGCGAATGTTTGCCGGAGAAGGCGGACCCGAGCGTACCAACAAACGTTTTCACTATGTAAGTGCAGGAATGCCCGCAAAACGTTTATCAACAGCTTTTGACAGTGTGACGCTTTACGGAAACGATCCAGATTTGCGACCAGATATTTATGGTAAAATCGGAAATGCAGGAGTTTCTATCTGTTGTTTAGATGATGCAAAAAAATTATATTCTGGTTTCAACTTGGCAGATGTCATGACGTCGGTAAG
Organism: uncultured Kordia sp.; assembly: GCA_964351775.1. Classification (GTDB taxonomy): domain Bacteria; phylum Bacteroidota; class Bacteroidia; order Flavobacteriales; family Flavobacteriaceae; genus Kordia. Next base: position 1,328 of record CAYGPQ010000041.1, read on the forward strand.
TATGACGATTAATGGTCCAGCGCCGATGTTATTAGGATTTTTTATGAATGCAGCCATCGATCAACAATGTGAAATTTACATCAAAGAAAACGAACTAGAAGCGGAAGTAGAAGCAAAAATTGCTGAAATCTATCAAGGAAAAGAACGTCCAAAATACAACGCAGAATTACCAGAAAGCAATAACGGTTTGGGGTTGATGCTTTTGGGAGTTACGGGCGATCAAGTATTGCCAAAAGAAATTTACGAAGACATCAAAATAAAAACGATTGCGCAAGTACGTGGAACGGTTCAGGCAGATATCTTAAAAGAAGATCAAGCACAAAATACCTGTATTTTCTCCACAGAATTTGCATTGCGATTGATGGGAGACGTACAAGAATATTTCATTGAAAACAATGTGCGGAATTTCTATTCGGTGTCCATTTCTGGATATCACATCGCGGAAGCTGGTGCAAACCCAATCACACAATTAGCATTGACATTATCAAATGGTTTCACATACGTGGAATACTATTTAAGTCGTGGAATGGACATTAATAAATTTGGTCCAAACTTATCGTTCTTTTTCTCTAACGGAATCGATCCTGAATATGCAGTCATTGGACGTGTAGCCCGTAAAATCTGGGCGAAAGCCTTAAAACATAAATACGGCGCAAACTCACGTGCGCAAATGTTGAAATATCATATTCAAACTTCAGGACGTAGTTTACACGCACAAGAAATTGATTTCAACGACATTCGTACAACGTTGCAAGCATTATATGCGATTTACGATAACTGTAACTCGTTGCACACAAATGCATACGATGAAGCAATTACAACGCCAACGGAAGAATCGGTTCGTCGCGCAATGGCAATTCAGTTAATCATCAATAAAGAACTGGGATTGGCGAAAAACGAAAATCCAATTCAAGGTTCGTTTATCATTGAAGAATTGACCGACTTGGTAGAAGAAGCCGTTTTACTAGAATTTGACCGAATCACAGAACGTGGCGGTGTTTTAGGCGCCATGGAAACCATGTATCAACGTTCTAAAATTCAAGAAGAAAGTTTATACTACGAAACGTTGAAACACAACGGACAATTTCCAATTATTGGTGTAAACACATTCCTAAGTAGTAAAGGTTCGCCAACAGTCATTCCTAAAGAAGTCATTCGTGCAACAGAAGAAGAAAAACAATATCAAATCAGAATCCTAGAAAATCTTCAAAAAGCGCATGATACAGACGAATTATTGCTTGAATTACAAAAGAAAGCAGTCAATAATGAAAACATATTTGAAGCTTTAATGGAAGTTTGTAAAGTATGTTCCTTAGGACAAATTACGGCTTCGTTATTTGAAGTTGGTGGACAATATCGAAGAAATATGTAAATTATAACATACTCAGCTTACTAATAAAACTTCCTGTTATGCTACTTTTTTGGAGTATGGCAGGAAGTTTTTTGTATATTAAAAATCTCACTTTTTAATTTGATTTTGCATTAAATTCTTTTAGTTTTAGTTTCTTAACTAAGTTTATGTAGAAATTAGGTTTAGTTAGAATAGAAATATATGGAATTCTGTATATACATACGTTGTATGCAATTAAAGAAAACTATGAAAAAAAATAATTGGATTTATACTTCTTTGATAGTCTTGTCAATAGGATTTTTGATTTCTTGGATATTAATTGGAAACTGGAAAATAGGATTTATTATTGGTGTAATTTCAGGATTAATAACACTTGTTTACAATCCTACAACTCGATATATGCGAGCATTTTGGTCAGTATTGTCTTTGTTAATTACTATGAATTCATTTTCATTAAACTTTGTAATAGATTTTTTTAATAAATACTTCCAAGGTAATGTAAAAACAACAATTGGAAACTCTTCAATTTCATTAAGTATTATGCTTGTAATATTATGTATTGTTTTATTAGTACTTGATTTTTTTCAAAGAAATAAAATAAAAAAACCAGGAAAAACAAAAATGACTCAAAGTGGTGGTCAGAACTCGACTAACTACCAATCAGCAAGAGATATTAATTTCAACACAAAAGATGATAAACGATAAGAATTTAAAACAAGAGGGTGGTGAAAGTTCAACAAATCTTCAAGGTCAAACGGTAAATGTTTATAATGGTTTGACATATAATGATGCAAAAGAAATTGCTTTAGACGTCTTTAATTCAAACTTCATTAAACTTAAAAGCGAAGCTGCTCAAATTGCAACTGAAAGAGCAGAAGAAATAACTGAAAAGATAATTAAAGAATTAAATGATAAAAGTCCAGAATCATTAGAGGAATTTAAAAATCCAGCAATGCAGGACGCTTTATTCCATACACAAAAAGAATACGCTAAAAGCGGTGATGAAAATCTTGGGGATTTATTAGTTGATATTCTTGTTGATAGAGCAAAAACACAAGAAAGGAATATGCTTCAATTAGTTCTTAACGAATCTTTAGTTATAGCACCTAAACTAACAGTAGAACACTTTGATTTATTAACGCTCAACTTTTTATTGATCCAAACGATTAATCAACAACTTAGGAATTTAGAATCTTTCAAGAATTATATAAAAAATGAGATTCTTCCTTTTGCAAATAATTTACGAAACGAGAAAACAACTTTTAATTATTTAGAATATCTTGGTTGCGGACATACAAGAGCAGGCGGATATGGCAATTTAGAGGAATTGTTAAAACCTAGATATAAAGCGTTTTTCGCTAAAGGTTTTACTAAAGAAGAGTATAATTCGGAGGTAGGAGAATTTGAAAATTCAGAGACATTTATTATGCCTTGTCTGCACGATTCGACAAAATTTCAGATAAACACTTTGAGTGATGAAGTTTTAGACAGCGAATCTAAAAAAAGGAACATCAGTGATGAAGATAAAAATAAATTAAAGCGTTTTTTTAATAAAACAACAATGAATAATCAAGAAATTAAAGAATTTTTAGTTTCTATAGATTCAAAAATGGAAAGTGTATTCGAACTCTGCAATAATTCTCTTTTTAAAAACTTTGAAGTTAGTAGTGTTGGAATATCAATTGCACACGCGAATTTTAGAAGAAAAACAGGAGAAACCTTAGATTTATCAATTTGGATAAAATAACTGCATATAACAAAGAACTGAGGTGAAAAACAAATAAATTTTCTATTCAATTTTTCCAACAATTACTATTCAATCTCTATTCTACAATCTAACAGCGCAGCGGTCTTTCATCTTTTTTTAAAAAAACCAATATCGAAGAAACACGTAACTTCATCTAAACAGAAAACATTTCCTACCAAAAATGTGTAAATCGAGTCGGTCTACACATTTTTTTTATATGCCTAGGTAAAAGGAAGTACTTTCATAGCTCGTAAACTAAATTAGGGGCAATAACATGAGGACAAAACTACTTTTCTTAGGAATTCTATTCACTATATATTACAGTCATGCGCAAGTACCAGCAAACAATGATTGCGCGGATGCAGAACTCATTACAGTAACCACTACGGGAACAACTTTAGTCAATTTCAATAACGGAATGGCAACGCAAAGTTTGCTCAGTAGTTGTGATACTGCTGCAACAACCTATCCAGATGTTTGGTACGAATTTACGATGCTAGTTACAGGAAACATACGAATTACAGGTGTCAATTTTGCAGATGGATTTTCATTATACACTACTTGTGGTGGCGCAGAAATCGATTGTTTTTACAATCCAGGATTCTTTTACAATCTTACTCCAGGAACGTATAAATTAAGAGCGGTGAGTACTGCCAGTCAAGCTGGAGCGGACAGTTTTCAAATCCAAGCGTTTGAAGCAGCAACCAATGACGAGTGCGTCAATGCGGAAGTCATTACGGACGATATCACTACCGCACGAACCATCACTTTTAACAATGCAACAGCGACCGAAAGCTTACAAAGTAGTTGCGATACAAGTGCAACAGAAGATTATCTAGATGTATGGTTCGAATTCACCATGCCAGTGACGGGAAACTTACGAATTTCGGGTGTCAACTTCGCCGATGGTTTTACGCTTTATGACAATTGCGGAACAGTTCCAACGGAACTCGACTGTTTTTATAACAATAATTTCACATACAACTTAGCTACCGGAACATACACGTTGCGTGTGGTAAGTACAGCAGCAAATGCCGGAAGCGACAGTTTTATCATTCAAGCATTAGCAACAGCTGTCAATGATGAATGCGCAAACGCAGAAGTCATTTCAGATAATATTACAACCGCAAGAACAATAAATTTTAACAATGCAGCGGCAACCGAAAGTTTGCAAAGTAGTTGCGATACAAGTCTCACAGAAGAATATTTAGATCTTTGGTATGAATTTACGATGCCAGTCAATGGAAACTTGAGTTTTTCAGGGATTAACTTTGCGGATGGTTTTACGTTATATGACAACTGTGGAATGGTTCCGACGGAAATAGACTGTTTCTATAATAATAATTTTATATTTGGATTAACCACAGGAACGTATACATTGCGAGTGGTAAGTACTGCCTCGAATTCAGGAAGCGATAGTTTTATCATACAAGCGTTTGAAACAGCTGCGAATGACGAATGCGCAAATGCGGAAGTCATTACAGATGATATTACTACGGCAAGAACTATCAATTTTAACAACGCCAACGCAACCGAAAGTCTACAAAGTAGTTGTGATACAAGTCTCACAGAAGATTATTTAGATGTTTGGTTTGAATTCACCATGCCCGTAACTGGAAACTTGCAAATTTCGGGGGTGAATTTCGCGGACGGATTTACACTATATGACAATTGTGGAAGTGTTCCGACGGAAATCGATTGTTTCTATAACAGTAAATTTATATACAATTTGGTTGCTGGAACGTATACATTACGCGTAGTGAGTACAACCAGTTATGCGGGTGCTGATAGTTTTATCATCCAAGCGTTTCAAACGGCTGCCAATGACGAATGCGCGAATGCAGAAGTGATTACGGCAGATATTACAACGCCAACTACGATTAATTTTAACAATGCGGCAGCAACCGAAAGTTTGCAAAGTAGCTGTGAAACAAGTCTCACAGAAGAGTATCTCGATTTATGGTATGAATTTACGATGCCAGTCACTGGAAATGTACAAATTTCAGGTGTCAACTTTGCGGATGGTTTTACGTTGTATGACAATTGCGGAACGGTTCCGACAGAAATTGCCTGTTTTTATAACACAAAAATGATTTTTGGATTGACTCCCGGAACGTACACATTGCGCGTAGTCAGTAGTACTGTATATGCTGGCGCAGACAGTTTTATCATTACAGCTTTTGAAAGTATTGCAAATGTAGATTGCGCTTCTGCAGCATTGATGCAAGTAGCAGCTATTGGCGAATGTACAACCCAAAATGTAACGACCGAATTACGCGGATCAACTTTGGCTTCTTCCGTGGGAAGTTGCCAAAACGGAACACAAACTTGGTTGGACACTTGGTTTACATTTGAAGCAACACTCACCGGAAATATTACACTCAATACAAATTCAGTATTTAACAATTTTACGGTATACGATGCTTGCGGCGGTACAGAAGTCGCTTGTTTTAATAACGATGGTTCCATTCCGGTAGTTTTTGGGAATACCTATTATGTACAAGTTTCCCGATTAGAATCAAATCTTGCTCCTGTTACGCTCTGTTTAGAAGGCGCGCCAGTCGTAGCAACAGGAACAGCAGGTGTTTGTGAAAACATACCCACCGTAGAAATTTCAACATTACAAGGAAATACAAACGAATGGGTTCCAATTTTAGATGCTTCGAGCAATATTGTAGCGGCAATGAATGCTAACGGAAACGACTTAGGAACGATCACCACCACATTATTCATAGAAAATGCTGATACTCGAGACTTCTCAGGGCAACCGTATCTACGGAGAGAAGTCTCTATCAGTACCCAAAATGCACCTTCGAGTAATGTAACGGTTCGTTTGTATGTATTGGGTGATGAGGTTGATGATTTAATTCTGACGGATGCTAATCTTAATATAGTCAATGATTTAGAAATCATGAAAGTAAACGGAAATACCTGTACCTCAGGCTATGTTTCTGGTGGCGATTTTATCAATACAGTAGCAACTCCTTATCAAGATGATTACTACATCCGATTCAATACCAACTCATTTTCCGTATTTTATCCAACATCGACAAATTTAGATGGAACATTAAGCATTCCAAGAAATGAAACTGACGAATTCGGAATTACCATTGTGCCTACATTAAGTGACGGAATAATATATATAAAAGCAGAAACGACACTCACCAATGTAGTTGTGAATGTATTCGATATTACAGGAAGAAATATCTATCAAGCTACTTTTGATACAATCAATCAAACAAAGCAAACATTGGATTTACGCGGATATCAAGCAGGAATGTATTTCTTGAAAATTTCGCAAAACAACAAACAATTCACCAAGCGAATTATATTAAAATAACGTGAGTTCGATATAACTTAACTTTTAATGTTTTGTGTTTCAGTATTTTAATTCAAATGTCAAATCGAGCATTATTGAAATTAAAATATATTTTAATTGAAAATACCTAGCGTAGCTATCGAGATTCTATAAAAAATAGCGTTTTGAAGCTTCTCGACTGCGCTCGAAGTGACAAAGTATTGATTTTAGTACGCTCAGCAATTATATTACTTATTTCTTATGTCGAACTCACGTTAAAATAGTAATCTGATAACTACTATTAAAAAAAGTGTCACAATAAGTTGGGTCTTATCTTTGCGTGGCGCTTTTATTTTTTATTGCAGAGGATAAACTTTGTGAGTGAATACAGAGCATACATTTTGGTTTTTAACTTTAGATGACATATCGTTTGAAAATACACAAAATGTTAAAAATGAGGAAGCTTTCTATTAATTCTGTAACTTTAAGCAAAGTATCATTCATGCGTATTGTATTTCTAATCATCCTAAGTTTCTATATTTCTGTTGGATTTGCGCAAACAGATCGTTTTGAAAAAGGTAAAATTTTAAACGCGGTTCCTGTGCAAAACAGTACAGATACCTACGCGTTGTATCTTCCAGCATCATACAATGAAACGACACTTGCTGCGGTTGTTTTTATATTTGATCCGAGCGGAAATGGCAAACATGGAATGCAACCTTTTATATCGTCTGCAGAAAAGTTCAATTATATATTGATTGCTTCCAATGTAACCAAAAACGGTGTTCCGTATGAAACCAACTTTGAAGTGGTCAATAGATTGTTTGAAACCGTTTTTTCAACCTTTAAAATTGATGAAAAGCAAATCTATACTTCTGGATTTTCGGGCGGTTCACGTTTGGCAACTGCCATTGCCGCATTGACAGATAAAATACAAGGCGTAGTCGCTTGTGGCGCAGGTTTGGCAATCAATAAATCAGTGACGCCAACGAAAGAAATGTTCTCTTTTGTAGGGTTGGTAGGCGATGAAGATATGAACTATCAAGAAATGTTCAATACCAAAAACTGGTTGGACAAATTTGATGTTTCGAATGAATTATTCGTCTATAATGATACACATCGTTGGCCGCCAAGCGAACAAATTGAGCGTGCTTTTGGTTGGTTAGAATTGCAAGCCTATAAAAAGAAGATACGATCGGTGGATGTAGCATTTGTACAATCGTATTTTGAATCTCAATACAAAATTGCAGACTCTTTGGTCATTCACAATAAATTCAGATCTGTATTAGAATTTGAAAGCATTGTCAAAAATTTTGCACCGTATGTTGAAGTCAAAACAATCCAGCGAAAAATGGATGCCATCAAAGTTTCTCCTGAATATCAAAGTGAAGTTGCGATACGAGAAGCAAATATCAAAGAAGAAAACGAATTATACGAGAAGTTTTCAGTGAAGTATTCCAATGATATTTTAGCAGCGGAATCCGACGATGATTTTCAATGGTGGCGAAAAGAATTACGAGAACTTAACATAGCCATTGTAAACGCCAAGGACGAACAAAAATCGAAGATGCTCAAACGACTGAAACAAACCGTTTTTGCAGGTGCATACGAATCTTCTATGGGATATGTTTCAGCAAAAAAATACAAACATGCCTTGTATTGCGATCAATTGTTGGTGTATTTCAATCCGGAGCAAGCGTATTGGTATTATCGTGTGGCGCAGAGTTATGCTCGAAATGACGATTTGAAACACACCATCAGAAATCTCAAAAAAGCAAAAGCACTCGGATTGCGACGTTTTCAAGCGATAAAAGAGGTGCCATTATTTGCAAAATTTAAGCAAAAGAAAAAATTTCAAAAACTTTTTGAAGAGGAATCGAAATGATGTATTGCTTTTAGAAATTATGTTCTAAATTTTTCGCAAAACGATATTCGAAAAGTCCTGAATCTTCACTCTATATTCTTGAATCTTTTTATCAAGAATCCATCTTCTCAATATACCGTGAAGGCGTATCATTCATGATGGTTTTAAACGATTTATTAAACGTAGATTTTGAATTGAATCCTGCATCCATCGCAATAGCTAACAGCGTTTGTTTCCTATGTTCGCCTTCTTCAACCTTTGCTAAAAATGCTTTCACTCGATGTTCATTAACATATTCATAAAAGGTTTTTCCGTAGACAGAATTCAATAGCCACGACAAATTATTTGCAGAAGTATCTAGTTTTTTTGCAAGTATCTTTAAGCTTAAATCTGAACGTGTGAAAATTTGCTCTTCATCAATCAATTCTTGTAATTTTTGGGTAATGATTTTAATTTCTTCTTGACGTAATCGATCTTTTGTTGTTGTTTTTTCAACTGTTAGTCGGACAATTTCAGGTTGTGTAAAGCTAAAATAACCAACGATAAAAAGAAAAATTGCCATGCTAATCCAAACGAGTTTATAGATGATAAATGAATCGTAACTATGCAGTGCATACGTCCTAAAAATTCCAATCGACCAAAATATGATGATGGCAGACAATCCGAGTACGATGAATTTTATATACCGTACTAGTTTTTGTGCATGTATAAATTCTTTATGCGTAGAATTTTTAATTTTTTTCACAATTCTATAGGATAAAATTGCATACACAATTAGTGAAGTTACGCCAAAAAGCTCCATAGCAAGATACACAATACCCATTCCTATTGTATAACTCATGGCAAAGTACTCTTCAGTGGTCAATGTGAGCGTCCAACAGAAAAATAAAAATAATAACAAAGAAGGAATAAAAGGTTTAAATGTTAATGAGTCGCTTGCTCGTTCTTTAAAAACTAAGGTTCTAAAGTAAGTATACAAAAGCGGTCCATACATATAAATAGAACAGTCTGACAGTAGAGAAAAACGCCAAACCCATAAGCCTTTGATTTGAAATGTTGCCATTTTTCCAGCAAAAATAAATGTGGCAAGCCCAATAATAATAATAAGTAGTTTATTCGCTTCTCTGTTTTTTCTGGAAGTAAATTGTAAAGATAAAATAAGGAATATTCCTTGAATAAATCCAGCGAATAACACAAGGTCTAAGAAAGAAAATGTCATCAATTTTTTTGTAGTTAAAGATAAACAGATTTTACTATATAAAGTATTAATGTGTACATTCGTACCTATATTTCACAAAAAAATAACAGACTTTAACAAGGTGTAGAAATTTTTGAAATATAAAATAGTTGATAGCGGAACAATAGATTCATGAATCTTACAAACTACTTAGTTGAAAATGTGTGTATTCGCACTCACTTTAGGTAAATATTAACAAAACAGAAAAAGACATCCGCTACTTTTATGATATTATAAATCTTAAAATAATAGATCATGAAAAAGAAAAATTTAAAAAGTTTATCATTGTGTAAAAAAACAATCTCTAGATTTAATGAAGTGAATCAAATAGTAGGAGGAGAAGACACCGTCAGTGATGAAATTTTATGTATGGAAGAATTTACAGAAGGTTGTGCTCCATCGTTTGTAAATGGATGCGCAACAGTAGAACCTCGACTTTGTTTCTCATTGGCACCTATGTATTGTACAACAACACCTATATTTTGTGGTTAGACTCGCTTATGATAATAAAAAATAATAGTAAAAAAAGTATCGTGAAAACGGTACTTTTTTGTTTTTATAGTCTACCACTTTCTGAATATGTTGACGCAAAACTTCGTGTGAATGTGTACAGTCATATCTATTTTGAGTGAAAAATGATAATTCAAAAACTTGATTTTTTACTTTCGTATCAACATTAATTTAAAACAAATTATTATGAAAAAACAAAAAATTAAAATTTTGTCGCTGCGTAAAAAAACGGTTTCAGATTTAAACAAATTAGGACTTGCTGGAGGTATAGCTCCACACAATAGTATTATGTCTATGGATGTTAATTATTGTTCTTCGGGAAATCTGGTGAGTGCTGTTCTTTTATGTATGGAAGCGTACACAGACATTTGTAATTGTTAATTTTCTATTCGTTAAATATGAAAAAAAAGCAATTAGTAAAGAAATTGAATTTTAAGAAGATTGCAATTTCAACTTTTGAGTCGTCAACTATTTCAGGAGGCGCAACAGCTACCAATTGTTGTTCTGTAGATTTATCTGAAATAGAATCGTGTTCACCTGAGTGTAATTGGACAGATACGTGTTTGTCAGTTCACTGTACCATTGGTTGCACAAACACTGGTGGAGGCAGTAACAATACATGGGGAACCACATGTTGGCCACGATAAAATTTTAAGAATCCGAAAACGAAAGGAATGTCGAAAGGCATTCCTTTTTTTATTTTTTTGTATCTTTAAATTGATATAAACCAAAACTAAACGTCATGAAAAAAGAGCAATCAAAAATTTAGTATTATGCAAAAAGACAATTTCTTCGCTTGAAACTACTGAAAAATTAAAAGGTGGAAATACGTCACATACAAGTTGTTTGTGCATTGACACTGTCTGTGAATGTGATGGAGAAAGTCCGTTTCGTTAACCAATATATAAAATTGTGTAAAAATGTTGCTTTGAATAGTGCATTTTTACACATTCTTTCTTATTTAAATGCTTTTCGAGTACGTTTTCGAAGTTTGGAAAGTTTGTCCTTATAATAGACTTTCAATTCATCAATAAACGTATACGGATTTTCATATTCGGTCAATACTTTATATAAGGATGAATTTTTTAGTTGGTATAATTGTTCTCTAAGCGATTCAATTTCAATAGTGATATGTGAAGTTTCACTTGCGTGAATTGCCACGGTTGCTTTTTCTGTAAGTGTTGTTAAAGAGGCATCACTAAAAATATGCGCATGATAGGCTTTCAAGGCTTTCAAATCACCTTCTTTATAAATCTGAATCAACTTTGTGGTGACTTTAGTAGCCAATTCGGTTTGTTCAGGTTGCATGGAAAACTTGTCAGGATGTACATGAAACATGGCTTCTTTGTACAAGCGTTTCTTTTCTGCCGCATCATCACTTTTAATCATTTTCGCGCTTGACGCGGAAACTACTTTCAACCCTTTTGGAGCGATATATTTCTTTCCACGTTGCTTTTGTGACAAACGTTGTTGCTTTTTAGAAAGTTTCAATTCCTTATAAATCACAGTCAACTCTTGTACTTCCACAATTTCGTCTCCCAAATGTGAGTAGAGTAGCGTTTTAAACGTTTGCACTTCTTGTGCAATCGCATCAAGTTCTTTCTGCAATTGTTGTAATTGCAATTGCAAATCAATAGCTTCAAGATTCGTGGGTATGGGAAGATTTTCTTCAGACATAACGCAAAAATACAATACAAAACTTAAAAAGCTTCCGCGAGTTTGTAATTCATCCAAAATTACACGATATTTTAAGTACCTTTAAAACATCAATCAATACCAAAAACATGTACGCACACATTGAAACTACCGTAACGGCAATCGTTTGTTTGCTTACAGCATTCGTCATTCAACGGATTTATGACAAAGAACGAAAACGACAAGACCTACAAACCATTACAGGAATTAAATGGTTTGGCTTAGCAATTTTCGCTTGGGGAATTGGTGCATTCGTTACCTTAATTTCAACCAAATACTTTGAATTCTCTGCAAGTGCAAAATGGTTAATTTATTGGAGTGTTTTCATCTCGCTCATCAATTCGTTGTTCATTCTTCTGTCGTTACCTTCCATAGAACACCAAAAAGAGCGCAACATGATAGTTCGTATTGTCGAACGTTTTTCTGTCAAAGAATTTGTAATGTTATTTGGCGGAATCTTTAGCATGATTGCGTTTGTTTTCATCGCAACTTCGTACAACAATCAAGAAATTAGCAACACGTTTATTTGGTTGATAGACATTCCTATTTCGTTGGTGGTCGCACTGGCTTTACTATATGAATTGAACAAAGCATTTACCAATAGAAACATGAAATTCATGTATTTGCCTTGTTTTTCATTATTTATGTTGATTGTCATTGCGGTTTCACATCGAATCATTCCGTATGAAATGGTGCAAGAATACATCAGTTTATCCAATTGGAGTTTGCTCGGAATCATTACGGCATTATCGTTCAAATTTATTTTCATTTTACTCTTTTCTATTCTTTTATACAGTTGGAAATTCCTCTCGGAAAAAGAACAACAACAATCTGAATTTGTACTGTTGGAAGCGGAACGAAATGCATTGCGGTTGGAAAATGAAAAATTGAAAATCGCGAATGAAAGTCATATTGACACCATTCAATCTATTACCAAAAAACTAGATCAAAAGAAAAAGAAAGTTGCCCAACTCCAAGAAGCATCAAAAATTGAATTATCTGATCGGCAAAAAGAAGTATTGGCAAA
>CAYGPQ010000041.1:14156-40730 GCA_964351775.1 uncultured Kordia sp.
AAAAAACGAACAGATGAAATCAGTACGATTAGGTTACCTATCTTTTTTACTTCCTTTTTTAGCGAATGCACAAGACGAACTACCATCGTTAGATGCGCGGATCAATGAAAATTTCAGAAATGCCACAAGTTGGTTTACCGATGCCATTTTTGCAGAAATACCAATTACTGATGAAGTTGGAATTCCGTGGGTGTTAATCGTACTGATTATTGGTGCAAGTTACTTTACGATCTATTTTAAACTCATTAACATTCGCGGATTTTTCACAGCGATTAAAGTCGTGAAAGGCGATTATGACGATTTAGAAACGGATCATAAAGTGGAAGTTTCAGAATCGGTTCATACAACTTCCGAAAACGACAATCCTGATACCATTCGCATAGAAGGAAGCGACGGAGAAGTATCGCACTTTCAAGCACTCACAGCTGCTTTATCGGCAACTGTCGGACTCGGAAATATTGCAGGTGTTGCGATTGCGTTGTCTATCGGCGGACCTGGCGCTACCTTTTGGATGATTCTCGTCGGATTCTTAGGAATGGCGTCCAAATTTGTAGAATGTACACTCGGTGTGAAATACCGCGAAGTAGATGAAAACGGTGTTGTATATGGCGGACCTATGTATTATTTAAGCAAAGGATTGCACGAAAAAGGGCTGAAACGTTTGGGGAAAATTTTAGCTGTAGTATTCGCAATTATGTGTATTGGCGGATCGTTTGGTGGCGGAAACATGTTTCAGGTAAATCAGGCATTTCAATTATTCCAATACGTAACAGGCGGCGAAGAAAGTATAATTTTCGGAAAAGGTTGGTTTTTCGGATTAATTATGGCAGTTTTTGTAGGCATTGTGATTATTGGTGGTATCAAAAAAATAGCAAAAGTCACAGACAAAGTGGTGCCTTTTATGGTAGCCATTTATGTGCTTGCTATTTTGGTTATTCTCGGAATCAATTACCAACAAATTCCTTGGGCGTTTGGTGAAATCTTCAATGGTGCTTTTAGTTATGAAGGTGTTGCTGGTGGATTTATTGGCGTATTAATTCAAGGATTCAAGCGTGCAGCATTTTCAAATGAAGCTGGAATTGGTTCGTCGTCTATTGCGCATGCGGCTGTAAAAACCAATTATGCGGCTAGTGAAGGTTTAGTCGCTTTGCTAGAACCATTTATTGATACGGTAGTCGTTTGTACCATGACAGCATTGGTGTTGATCATTACAGGGCAAATTAGCGCAGGAACTGAAGTTTCCTTTGAACAAGGTGCTATCTTAACTTCGAATGCACTAGAAAGTGGCATTTCGTGGTTTCCATATCTATTGACCGTTGCCGTCATTCTATTTGCGTTTTCTTCTATGATTTCGTGGTCATATTATGGGCATCAAGCGTGGTCCTATTTATTTGGAAGAAGTAAAAAGGCGGAATATACCTATAAAACCATTTTTTGCATTTTCGTTATTATTGGCGCGGCAGCAAGTTTACAAGCGGTTGTAGACTTCGCAGATGCCATGGTTTTCTCGATGTTAGTTCCAAATATGATCGGATTGTATTTATTAGCTCCAAAAGTCAAAGAAGAATTAAAGCGTTATAAAAAAGCGATTCAAAAACAAGAAGAAGTCAATAATTAGAATCTTTATATCTGATTCACAGGTAGATATCTGAATTTAAGAAAATAAATTTTAATTTTATTCCACAGAATGCATCTTTTTTAAACACTTTCCGTCTACTGTATGAACTTTAAATTTATAAAATGATGGAAACTGATAAAAATTGTACTTGTAACTGTACAAGTTGTAAAAATGGACAATGCAATCAATGTACTTGCGAAAACTGTACTTGTGTAAATTGTAATTGTTAAGTGAATAAAGAAAAGAGATTGTCTTAAAAAGGTCAAAGTATCAATTTAATAAAAGTTATTACTATCTTTCTAAGACAATCTTAGTTTCTAAACGAAGAAAAAAATATGACCACTACGGAACTTTGGGAAATGTATGCAACTGATGTAAAACGCTTGATTATGAGCAAGGTAAAAGATGCGCAAATTACAGATGATTTGGTGCAAGAAGTATTCCTCAAAGTGCATACTAAACTCACAACAGTTGAAGATGCACGCAAAGTAAAATCTTGGTTGCTAAGCGTGAGCAGAAATACGGTATTGGATTATTTTCGAAAATCAAACAAAGAAGTTCCATTAGCGGAAGATGCAGTCATTGAAAGTGACGAAAATTATGTGCATTCTGAAAAAGATTGCTTGCCAGGTATTATCAAAAACTTACCACAGAAATACAGAAATCCGTTGCTATTGTCTGATATCAAAGGCATGAAACAAGCTGCGATTGCTTCTCAATTAAAATTACCATTAGCAACTGTAAAATCTCAAATACAACGCGGACGAAAACTCATTGTACAAGGCTATATGGACTGCTGCGATTATAAACTCAATGACAAAGGATTTTTAGTAGGCGAAATTAAAGATAAAAAGCAATGTAAAGTCTGTCGGTAATTGGATCGCTTCACTTCGACTCCGCTCAGTGCAAGCGTTTTTTGATTTATAAGACAGAAAAGTGGATTGAGGCTCTCGAAATCCAACAATTAAACTCTCAAAAAATGAACACATTCATATACTATTTCATTCCGATATTCTTTATCGGATACTTTTTTATTGCTTTCGTTTTAAAAAGCATCATGACTTCTAAAAAGATTGGAAAGTCAGCAATGGTAATGTCTAAAGACGATTCTGCGTATGGTGTTATTGGAAAATACTTTGGAGCTACAATTGTGTCGATATTTTTTTACATCGTATTCATGATGTTTCAAAAAGATGCTTTGGAATCCTTTTTTGAGTACACTTTCGTGAACTATCTCGGTGTGATTTTATGCCTAATTTCGCTACTAATTACCGTACTTGCACAATATCAAATGAAAGATTCTTGGCGTATCGGGATTGATCAAAAAGAAAAAACAACCTTAATTACTTCGGGTTTGTTTGGTTTTTCGCGAAATCCAATATTTCTAGGAATGTTGTTGAGTTTGTTAGGTTTGTTTTTACTACAACCGAATTATATAACGTTGTTTTTCTTCATCATTGCATACATTTTAATTCAAATTCAAGTCAGGCTAGAAGAAGAATATTTACAAAAGATACATCAAGAAAAATATGAAACCTATAAAAATACCGTAGGACGATTTTTTACTCTATAGCAATTCCGATTTCGTCAATACTAGAAACAGATTCATTCGTATCGCGTAATAAGGTTTCTACCTTTGTAATTTTATGAATAACATACAACGCTAAAAGAATTGCAATAATAGAAATGATTTCCGAAATTATGATATACGCATTGGCATCAATAAAACCAGAAAAGTCAAAAGCCTTTTCAAGCTTTTTATATGCATAGTTGGAAAAAAAAGTATTAACCCAATACATAACCCACCAAATCACAATAAAAGAAGTATCAGTATCAACTCTCAGATTTGAATTGTATTCTTTAATAGCATATTGCGTTTTTAGATAAATTTCTTTTGCTGTGGTAATCGGTCGGTAAAGGTTTACAATCGGAATAAAAAATCCCCATGCGGAACCATTTTCGCTATATTCCATCGGTTGATGCTTTCGAATCAAATTTCCATACGCTCTTTTAAGCCAACGCACAAAAAACACAATGGCAATAATATTAATGGCAAACAGTGAAATGCGCACAACTGCAACGATAACATCTAACATCTCTATAATAGACAATTCACTTTCTGTATAGTTTTTTATTACATAACTTTGGTAAATAAGAAGTAAAATTGAGATACAGTGAAGACCTATAAACGTATAAAAAACCATCGTAATGTCTTTACTACGTTCTGAATTATCTTTAATTTCTTCTTCCATAAATTTTAGTACTACAAGTCAGGTGTTTTTTTGAATCATCAATTTTTTGGTTGCTGCGATGTCCTATTGAACGCAATCGAATTGTTGGGAGAGCCACAAAGAAAATAAAAATATTTTTTTAAAGCCCTATTTTTGATTGAAATTTCATTTATTAAAGTAAGTCTAAAAGTCTAAGTAGTCTAAGTGAGTCCAACAGGTCTATTCAATAATCGTATGCGGATAACCATCCAATGTCCAATCGATTACCAATCCGCTAGCGAGACTTTTGGCAATTTCTTTTCCATATAAATATTCACACAAATACAACGCAGCTTCAAACGATTTTGCACCGCCAGCCGACGTAATATACTTTCCATCATGAACAAACAAGGTGTTGTCTCTAATATCTAAATTCGGAAACATTTCACGCATCTTTTTAATATCGCTCGGAAACGTTGTAGATACTACATTATCCAACAATCTAGCTTTAGCCAACACAAAAGCACCATCGCAATGTGAGGTTACAAATTCGGCATCTTTGGCTACTTTTTGTACAAAAGCAATCATTTTTACATCGTCCAAATCGGTATCTAAATGATGTTCGGCACTTGGCACGACTAAAATATCAATCTTAGGTAAGCTATCTTTTAAATAATTAAAATCGGGTAAAATTCGCATGCCTTCAAACGTCGTTACAGCTTCATCGGTATTTGCTACTGTAAACACATTCATCGCTTTAATATTCTCACGGAAAATAGTATGCTGAAAAATATCATAAGGCGCAGTTAATTCTGTATTAAACACACCATCCATAATCAAAAAACCAACATTATACCGATTGGGTTCAAGCTTCGGAAATTGTTTCACTTGGACATTTGATAACCTATCTTTCTGACTAGCGTTTACGTTGAGCGGAGTCGAAACGTTATCTTGACAACTTATTGCAAATAGCACAAAAGTTAAAAGTAGCATGATTTTTCTCATTGCAATATGTTAGCGATTATAATTTTGTAAATTTAGGCATTCAAAATTAACTAACTACAATGATGAAATCCTTTTTTAGACTGACCTTACTATTACTTCTTTTAGTTACAGCTTGTAAAGACCAAAAAACAATCGATGCTGAAGCAGTTATAGCTGAAAAGGAGTATGTGCAAAATAACTATGATAAGCAAGAAGTTACGATCGAAATGCGAGATGGAATCAAGCTACATACCACTATTTATTCTCCCAAAGATAAAAGTCAAAAATATCCCATATTAATGATGCGTACGCCATATAGTTGTAAGCCTTACGGCGAAAACGAATACAAAACTAAAATTGGTCCGAATGTGCATTTAATGAAAGAGGGAAACATCATTGTCTATCAAGATGTGCGTGGTCGTTGGATGAGTGAAGGTGTATATGATAATATGCGCGCATACATTCCAAATAAAACAGATAACACACAAATTGATGAATCTTCAGACACATATGATACGATAGATTGGCTGGTAAAAAATGTAGAAAATAACAATGGAAATGTCGGAACTTGGGGAATTTCATATCCTGGATTTTATGCTACCTATGCTACGATTGACGCGCATCCTGCATTAAAAGCATCTTCTCCACAAGCCTGTATAGGCGATTTCTTTTTTGATGATTTCCATCACAATGGCGCTTTCTTGCTAAGTTATTTTAGAGCAGTTTCTTTATTTGGAACGATGAAAGATGTGCCAAAAGATTCTGCGTGGTACAAATTACCCGATTTAGGTACGCAAGATCAATACCAGTTCTTTTTAGATGCTGGACCATTGAGTAATTTGAATAGTTATTTTGAATATGAAAAGTTGGACAATGTCATTACTTCAAAATCTGATAAAATTGACGATGTTTTTTGGAAAGAAATCATCGATCATCCAAATTATGATAGTGTATGGAAACCAAAAGGAATTATTCAGAATTTAAAAAATATAAAATCGTCCGTAGCAACGATGGTCGTTGGTGGTTTCTTTGATGCAGAAGATTTATATGGGCCTTTAGAAACCTATAAAGCCATTGAAAAAAATAATCCTAACAACTATAATACACTTGTTTTTGGTCCTTGGGATCACGGAAAATGGGCGAGTAGCAAAGGAAAAAACTTTGTTGGAAACTATTATTTTGGCGATTCTATTTCGTTAAACTTTCAGCGTGATGTAGAAACGAAATTTTTCAATCATTTCTTAAAAGGTGATGGAAGTAAAAATGCTGGTTTGCCAGAAGCGTATGTGTTTGATTCAGGTAAAAAAGAATGGAGCAGTTATGAGAGTTGGCCGCCAGCAAATATTTCTAAACAAGAAATGTTTTTAAATGCGAATCAAGAATTGTCAAGTACTAAAAACGGTGATTCAAAAGAAGTATTTATTAGCGATTTAAAACGACCTGTTCCGTATTCGGAAGATATTAAAACGGTATTTACACCTCGAAAATATATGACAGACGATCAGCGTTTTGCAGCACGTCGTCCGGATGTTGTTATTTATGAAACAGAAGTTTTGACGGAAGATTTTACCCTTGCGGGAGATATCTTAGCAAAATTGAAAGTTGCGACCACTGGAACGGATGCCGATTGGATTGTAAAAGTGATAGACGTGCATCCACATGATACGCCAGAACAAGAAGAAGGTATGCAAGATCATTTAAAATTGAGTAATTATCATTTAATGGTACGTAGTGAAGTGATGCGTGGGCGTTTTCGTAATAGTTTCGAATTTCCTGAACCGTTTGTGCCGAATGAAAAAACGGCTGTAAATATCAAGTTGCAAGATGTGTATCACACCTTTAAAAAAGGGCATAAATTACAAATACAAGTACAAAGCACGTGGTTTCCACTCATTGATTTGAATCCACAAACCTTTGTGTCAAATATTTACAAAGCAACCGAAGAAGACTTTAAAAATCAGACACATACGATTTTTAATGACTCTAGTATTGAGTTTTCGGTGTTGAAATAGCCTTCGAGAACCTCAGACTACGACGAGCGAGAACCTCAGACTATGACGAGCGAGAACCACAGACTACATCTTTTTAGGGTAATAGAAAACGTCAGTTCGAGTGCCAAATCTATGATTTGGTGTATCGAGAACCGCTTTGAAATTAAAATACTTCTCGATACAATTTTCTCCGAAAATCACTCGAAGTGACGCTTTAGATAACTGTGAATTGAACACTGAAAACTGACAACTTAAGAAATCCGCCACGGCGGATTTTTTCTGTTTTCGCCAGCAGTAAACAAAATCAATTTGTTTCCGTCCAAATCGTTTAAATGTGCTTCACGCCATTTCCAAAATTTATCTTCGGGCAAGCTTGTAAATTCAATTCCTTTTGACTGTAATTGTTTAACGGTTTCATCTAACTCATCATCTTCAAAGTAAAGGGTAATATTATTACTTTCAGACATTGTTTCCACATGATGAATGGAAAAAGTAGTATCTCCATCTGGACATTCAAAACGTACATATCTAGGAAGTGCGTCTACAATGAGACGCAATCCTAGTTTTTTGTAAAATTCAGTTGCTTTGGCAACATCTGTAGACGAAATTGTAACTTGATTTAAATTCATATTATAATCCTTTTTTAGTTCGGTTGTGTAACCACATTGATAATAACATCGCAATAATTCCATACGTTCCTGTCACAAACCAATTGACTTGATGTCCAAAGTTTGCTACGATTTCCAATCCAGTTTTAGAACTGAAAATATGTGCTAACGAAAACGCCATTGCGTACAATGCCATATAGCTTCCTTCATGACCTTCTTTTGCTCTTTTGAGGGCGTAGGCATTTGTATATGGAAAACCAATCATTTCGCCAATCGTTATAATCACAATACAAACAATGAGCATTCCGACCCAAACATTATATAGTAATACATAAAAACTCAGTCCAAATAATAAAGAGCCTACGATGATGAGTTTTGTGGTTGAAATGTTACGCTGTTCTAAGTAATTAATAAACGGCATTTCAAAGACTACGATGATAGCAACGTTGATAAACATAATGAGTCCTGTATCAAATTCGGTCAAGCCGAATTGATCATTTTGATAAATCGGCATTGTGATGATTAATTGGAAAAATGCCATTCCCATAAAGAAACAAATCGCAATGAAAACCCAGTAACTTTTATCTTTGTACGCAGCATACTTCTCTTTGATAATAGCTGGTTTACTTTTATCAACTGCTGGTCTTTTCTGTTCTTTCACTAAAAAGGTGAAAAAGATAATAGCAATAATACAAGTAACACCATCAATCCAAAATAGCATGTCATATCCTTTAGATACGATAATCAAACCTGCCAATGTTGGACCAATTCCCATTCCTAAGTTAATAGCCAAACGAATCAGCGCCAATGAACGCGTTTGATTTTCAGGTTTACTATATGCTTTTAGTGAAACAAAAATTGCAGGACGAAACATATCGGCAATTGTCATAATTCCTAAAATCGCAAAACACAACCCCCAAAATGAAGTTACGTATTGCAGACCGATAAACCCAAACCCTGTAATGAAGAGACTGAAAATCATGATTTTATAAAACCCGATTTTGTCCACTAATTTTCCTCCTAAAAATGATCCTAACAATGAACCAATTCCGAAAAAGACAAGAATTGAACCTGCGTCACTTTCGCTGAAATCTAATTCTTTGGTTAAATACAATGATAAAAATGGAATGACCATTGTTCCGGCTCTATTCACAAGTGAAATTAAAGCGAGAAACCATATTTCTTTTGATAATCCTTTAAATGAATCAATGTAATTGGTGTACATTTTTTTCATGATTCGTGTTTTTGGTTGGTTATTCTTAAAATTAACTCCGCTCTTCAGCGGAGTTAGTTCAACTAGCAATATGGAGTACGCCGTAATTGGCTTCTCCATATTGAATTTCACTAAAATAAAAAAGTCCGACTGCGAAGTCGGACTTTTTAAATTGTTATATGTGATAGTGATATCAGCACAATAAATAAATGTCCAAACTTCTTTTCCAAGAGGCTCTTTGTACATAGGTATTTACTGTGAAAATTCTCATTTTTGTCGTATTTGAATTCAAAACTACATAAAAAATGTACACAAAAACTAAAAATCTTTAAATTTTTGACGACAAGTTGTATTTCTCAATATTGATTTACAAAATTTTTATTTTAAGTTTTCTAAGAAATTTTATACTCAAGCAATAGATCTATTAACGAAAAAAGACAGCAACTAATATTTTAATTAGTTACTGTCTTTCAGGCTAAGTTCAATTTTTGGGCATTATGATAACTTCTAATACTTATTGTATATTCTCTAATTATAATTTAAGAGAAGAAGTTACTTTACAATCATTTTTCTAGTTTCCATTATTTTACCACCAGAAACTAAACTGTAGATAAACATACCTTGACCAATATCACTTGAGTTAATTACGAGTTCTCCTTTTTGATTTGGTAGATTGTACTCTCGGATAAACTTTCCAGACATATCAAAAATAACGATGTTTGCTTCGGTATTATTTGGTAGTGTGTAACTAATAGTTGCTTGATTGCTGAAAGGATTTGGAATGTTTTGTTCCATTGAGAAACCTACTTCATCAATAGTTCCTTTGTCTCCGTCTTTAGCTATACCTTCTCCTTTGATATTTTCTAATTCACTCTCTAGTGAAGCTACTTTTTCATTCAATTCTTTTAAGCTTGAAGTTAAAATTGAAATAAGTCCTGTGTAATTCACAGCTTTATACTCATACGAATCAACTTCATTATTTTTTTCATCTAAAACTGGCTTATTGATAGTAGTTACCAATTCAGGAAAAACCTCCTCGATGTTTTGTGCTAAAAATCCATGTTGTAATTCACTTGGAAGATTCAATTGATCATTTGCTTTAAATGTATATGTTACCGCATCTAATTGTGCTAACTTATCTAAAACATTCACTTCATTCTTGATATTATCTTTTAATTTCTTATCAGAAACTGTAAATGTCCCAGTAACAAAAACATTTCCATTAAAATAACCTGCATATCGGTTTGTAGCTGCTGCTGAACTACCATATATAGCCGCTCCAAAACCAGTACCCGTACTAGGAATTATTCCATAAACAGCATACGAGCCACCGTTACTAGTTCCAGTAATAGAAGATCTTATTCCTGTATTCTGATAAGATGCACTTGTGTTTACACTAATACCTGTTGAAAGGTATGACGAACCTGCACTTTGAACTTCCAAACCAGTTTTGATATATCCTGAAACGTTGTTGATTAGTTTAAGACCTGTGAAATAACTACCCGAAGTAGACGTATTTTGTACAATTAAACCTGTACGCGTACTACTAGATATATTACTGTAATCGATACCAACTAAAGGTTCATTTGAACTTAATGGATTTCCGAAATACGTTTTACCATCATTTGTCATCGTTGCTACTAAAGTAGAACTCGTAGAGGTAAAACTATCTGCAACTCTAAATTCAAAGTCAGTACTCGCAGACGAACCAGCTCCTATCCATTGAAGTCTTGGATTTATATCACTTAAGTCTTGATACCCCATGGTTAATGCTCTGTTTGGCAACTGAAAACGTAAGCCGTATACATTTTGGCTACCCGTGTTTAATCTACCTAAGGAAAACCACCTACTGTTAAAATCAAAAGCTGAGCCTGAATCTAATTGTGTTACAATACCAGGTCCAAACCTAAAAGTTTCTCCTGATAATGGAGAAGGAGTTGTAATTGAAGTAGCTATGGTACCTGAAGATTCATTTTGCGAGAAGCAAATCGCCGTAACTAATAACGTGAAAATTAATGTAACTTTTTTCATAATATAAATTATTGATTGGTTAATATTGTTTAAAGATAATTGAAAAAGATTAAACAAAAGTAAGGTTAAACCGTAAAAAAAAGACTTTTTTATACAATTGGAAGTAATTTATATTGTGTATGTAAACTTATAATGAATTCAAAATAAACATGTTAAGTGTTAAAATAAATGAAAAATAGCTCCAAGCTTCAAATATTCAGTAGGAAATCGAAAAAGTCAATATATATACTGTCAGAAACACATTAAAAATAAAAACCTTCAATTATTTGATGACAAATTGTATTTTTGAACTTATGCCAGTTTGAAAGTTGTTTAATTAAATTGAATCGAAAGTGATGAAAAATATTTCTCTGATGATATGTGTTTTACTGATGAATGTAAGTTGTTCGCAAGAAAAAAAGGAGTTAGTGGGCGAAACTGAATTTCAGCGAGAATTAAATGCAGAATATAAAGACGCAACCACATCGCCTTTAAAAGCAAAAGATTTAAAAACCTTTAAAGCGTTGGATTTTTTTCCTGTAAATGATGCGTTTAAAGTAACGGCAGATTTTAAGCTTACGCCAGATTCCAAACCTTTTAAAATGAAGACCTCTACTACTCGAACGCCAATCTATAAGCGCTACGGAATTGCAACGTTCAAATTAAACGGAAAAGAATTTTCATTAGAAGTCTATCAAAGTCAAGACCCAAACAAAGATCCAAAATACAAAGACGATTTGTTTTTACCTTTTACAGATGAAACCAATGGATTTGCAAGCTATGGAGGCGGAAGATATATAGATTTAAAAATTCCAACAGGAAACACTCTTGAAATTGATTTTAATAACGCATACAATCCTTATTGCGCGTATAGCGATCGGTATTCGTGTCCTGTTCCGCCAAGAGTCAATTTTTTAGCAACAGAAATCAACGCAGGTGTGAAAGCTTTTGATAAGCACTAAATATAATTAAAAGCACTTGATGTATTTATAAGGAAGACTTTCCATTTTCTATGGTTCGGATTCTATAAGCTTCTTCAATGGGAATGACAAAAATTTTCCCATCACCAACTTCACCTGTATAGGCGTGTTCTAAAATTACATTGATAGTTTCTTCTACGAATTCATCTGAAACGACAATGGAAATATGATACCTGGCAATATCATGAGTATTATAAGGTACATTACGGTATACATGACTTTTTTTTTCGTTTCCAATACCAGAAACCTCCCAATAAGTGAAAAAATTCACTTCAATTTCGTGCAGTGCATCTCTAACATCTTCAAGCTTAGATTTGCGAATAATAGCTTCTATCTTTTTCATGATAAAATGTTTGTTTACAATGATAAAGATACTGCGGGGTGTTTTAATTTAGAATGAGAGCCTTTATTTTTGCGAATATTTTAATTTAGGCACAATAATTTTTAAGGGTATTAAATTTTAAAGTATTTTTTTAATGAATGTATATTTTTTTTGGGATGAAAAATGATTTAGAAATATTTTACCACATACATTCCTAAAAAAACTGCAGCAAAACCAATGACAAAACTGGCAATCGTATACAGGAAGAAGGTCATAAAGTCACCTGATTTTAAGAAGACGTGGTTTTCGTAAGCAAAGGTGGAAAATGTTGTAAAACCGCCACAAAAACCTGTGGCAAGTAATAAGGTGTGCTGTTCGCTGATTGCTTCATTCTTAGCTGCCATTCCTAAGATAATACCAATTAATAAACTTCCCAAAATATTGGCAGCAAAGGTTCCATAAGGAATTCCAGTGGTTCCGCTGTTGAGATATTTAGCAAGTAAATAGCGAAGCGAACTTCCAAATCCACCACCAAGGAAAACTAATAAAAGTTGTTTCATTTGTTATTTTTATTCAATCAGACTGCGTTCTTCAACTTACAACTGCGTTTCACAAAAAAAGATTGTCTAAAAGTAGGCATTGCATACAATTTAGACAATCTTCCAGTATACATTATAGCTAATTTTTACTTTACTGGATAATAAATATCTGTTTGTACATCCGCTGGTTTTACAGTTTCAGGATCATTTACATACAATTCCCAAATTGGACCGTTTTGTGTCAAATTTGCGCCAGCCATATACTTATTAATAGCTGTATGTGCTTCATAATCGCCAACTCCATAAGGGCCATATTTAGCAATCATCACCGATTTTCCAGCGGGTAAATCAGTTACAATCATACCATCTGAAGTTGGTGTTACAGCATCACCAGGAAGCATTAAACCAATGTAAAATTCTGCTTCTTTAGTTTCTTCATCCCATTTTGTGTACAAAGCTCCAGGAACATATGATTCTAATTTATTTGTTGCGGCATACATTCCAGCTTTTGGCATAAATTCCATGAATAACTTCGTCATATCTTCCATTGCAGCGTCAGTTGTTGTTTTTTGAAGATAACCAATAAATTTTTGCGCTGGTAAATCGTGTTGCATCACTTCGCTCAAACGATAGGTAACTGGTGGGTTTTTTTCCAATTCGGCTAGTACTTCGCGTTCAATATTAGCGAGTCCTTTTTCTTCCATATCGCCCAACATTTTATCCATTCCGCCACCTAAAGTGGCAAAAAGTTTAAACATAAAAGCGGTTTTGTCACTTTTCATTCCCCAACTTACTTTCGTGCCATCTTCTACCTCTTCAAACGTCCAATACACGTCTGTGGGTTCATAATCGCCAAACTGCATCACTTGTTCTAAGGATTTGTTTTGTGTTAAACTCACCGTTTTCATCTTTCCGGGTCCATCTTTACTTGTCCAAGTATAATTGGCACCAACTCCAGAAGTTTGTTCACCATAGGTAACTACAATGGTAGAATCTTCATCATGCCATGGTCCCCATGCTTCCCAATTTCGATACTCATTAATATTATTAAAAACAACATCAATAGGAGCTTTGATTACTTTGCTTCGAACCACATCGTAATCGTTCGGTCTGGTTGCTACAAAAATTGCTCCAGCAACAAGGAGTACTAGTAGTAATAGTAGTACATACTTTAGAATCTTCATATTATTAGATGTATTAGTTAGTAATGCTAATGTACAAATTTTTAATGTTTTATTGAATTGATTACATTTGTGGTAAAAGAATGTATAATTTTCAATAAATACATGCCCTTTTTATATTTTCAAAAAACCAAATAAAGAACTCATAAAAAAATAAACAGATGAAATTAAAATCTATTGCAGGAATCGTATTAGCTGCAGGAATGTTATTCTCTTGTACAGAGAAAAAAGAAGAGGTGAAAGTCGATCCTTATGAAGCACAATTTATAGAATTGGCTGAAGATGGAAAAATGGACTTTCTGGTAGAACAATTTGCAGACATAAAGGTTTTACGATATGAAATCCCAGGATTCAACGAATTAACGTTGAAAGAACAAAAACTAGTGTATTACTTAACACAAGCTGGTTTATCTGGAAGAGATATTATGTGGGATCAAAATTACCGTCATAATTTAGCAATCAGAGAAGCATTAGAAAATATCTATGTGAATTATGAAGGAGATAAAGAATCTGAAGATTGGAAAGCGTATGAAACTTACATGAAACGTGTGTGGTTTTCAAATGGAATTCATCATCACTATTCAAATGATAAAATGAAACCTGAATTTACAAAGGCATACTTTGAAACCTTATTAGCAGACACAAAAACTACGTTAGCAGGTGATGCGTTAGAAGTAATCTTCAATGATGCAGACAACAAAAAAGTAAATAAAAAAGACGGTGTTGATAATGTATTGGTATCTGCTGTGAATTTTTACGGAGCTGATATCACAACGGCTGATGTAGAAGAATTTTACAAAACGGCTTACAAAGGTCCAGAAGGAAAACCAGTGGAAGCTGGATTAAACTCTAAGTTAGTTCGTGAAGACGGAAAATTGGTAGAGAAAGTTTGGAAATCTGGCGGAATGTACGGAAGTGCTATTGATAAAATTATTTATTGGTTAGAAAAAGCTAAAGGTGTTGCCGAAAATGACAAACAAGGGGAAACCTTAGGTTTATTAATAGAATATTACAAAACAGGAAGTTTAGATACGTGGGATCAATATTGTATTTCTTGGGCAACTTCAACAGAAGGAAACATTGACTGGATCAACGGATTTATTGAAGTATACAATGATCCAAAAGGATACAGAGGTTCGTATGAAACTATCGTACAAATCAAAGACTTTGACATGTCTAAGAAAATGGCGGTATTATCTGAAAATGCA
This sequence comes from uncultured Kordia sp., assembly GCA_964351775.1. Taxonomy (GTDB): domain Bacteria; phylum Bacteroidota; class Bacteroidia; order Flavobacteriales; family Flavobacteriaceae; genus Kordia. The sequence continues at coordinate 29,021 of CAYGPQ010000041.1, forward strand.
CAATGGTTTGAAGACAATGCTCCATTAATAGACAGTCACAAAAAGAAAGACGTTGTAGGAGTTTCATATAAAACAGTAAACGTTGCAGGAGAAGCAGGAGACGCTTCGCCAAGTACGCCAATTGGTGTCAACTTACCAAATAACAACTGGATTCGTCAACAACACGGTTCAAAATCAGTTTCTCTAGGAAATGTGATCAACGCGTATGCACAAGCTGGCGGATCGGGAAGATTAAAGGAGTTTGTTCATGATGATGAAGAATTTGAGTTGGAAGAAAAATACGGAAAAGTTGCTGATAAGTTACACACAGCTTTACACGAAGTAATCGGACATGCTTCTGGTCAAATCAATCCAGGTATTGGACAACCAAAAGAAACCTTGAAAAACTACGCTTCTACGATGGAAGAAGGAAGAGCTGATTTAGTTGGATTATACTATTTAATGGATCCAAAATTAAAAGAACTGGGCTTGGTGGAAGATACAGAAGGAGTTGGAAAAGCGGCGTATGACGGATATATCAGAAATGGTTTAATGACACAATTAATTCGTTTAAAATTAGGTGACGACGTAGAAGAAGATCACATGGTCAACAGACAATGGGTTTCTGCATGGGTTTTTGAAAAAGGAGCAAAAGACAACGTCATTGAAAAAGTGACACGTGACGGAAAATCATACTATAACATCAACGACTATGTGAAATTACGTGAATTATTCGGTCAATTATTGCGTGAAACACAACGGATCAAATCGGAAGGTGATTTTGAAGCGGCAAGAGCATTAGTAGAAGGGTATGGAGTGAAAGTTGATCAAACAATGCACGCTGAAGTATTAAAGCGTAATGAAGCGTTTAAATCAGCTCCGTATAGTGGATTTGTAAATCCAGTATTAATTCCAGAAACAAGTGGAGCTGGAGAAATCACAGCGATCAAAATTCAGCAGCCAGCAGCATTTGACAATCAGATGTTGTACTACGCTAAGAATTATAGTTTCTTGACGGACAAGAACTAAATTTAAAACTATATTTACATACAATTCAAAAAGGGTGCATTCGTGCATCCTTTTTAATACACTACAAAGTCATGATCAAACAAGGAAACATCGTAGACATTTTTAATAAAAAAATCTATAAAGGAGAAATTCACATTCAAGATGGAAAAATCACAAACATTGTGGCAAAAAATCATCATGTGGAAAGTTATATCATTCCGGGTTTTGTAGATGCACATATTCACATTGAAAGTTCGATGTTGGTTCCTTCCGAATTTGCACGTTTGGCAGTGTTGCATGGAACTGTAGCTACCGTTTCTGATCCGCATGAAATTGCAAATGTATTAGGAAAAGCAGGTGTAGAATTCATGATTGAAAACGGTAAAAAAGTGCCGTTTAAGTTCAATTTTGGAGCGCCTTCTTGTGTGCCTGCAACAAGTTTTGAATCGGCAGGCGCTGTATTGGATTCGAATGATATTAAAGAATTGTTAGAAATGCCAGAAATAAAGTATTTGGCAGAAATGATGAACTATCCAGGTGTGTTGTTTAGAGATGAAGAAGTCATGAAAAAAATAGCTTGGGCGAAATATTTCAAAAAACCTGTGGACGGACATGCGCCCGGTTTGCGTGGCGACGATGTCTCCCTGTATATTGCCGCAGGAATTTCTACCGATCATGAATGTTTTAGCTACGATGAAGCATTAGAGAAGTTGAAAAAAGGAATGAAAGTAATCATTCGTGAAGGAAGTGCCGCGAAAAACTTTGAAGCGTTAATTCCGTTACTAGATGAACATTACGAAAACATGATGTTTTGTTCAGACGATAAACATCCTGATGATTTGTTGTTAGGACATATTAATGAATTATGCGCGCGTGCTGTTGCAAAAGGTGTAGATGTTTTTAAAGTATTGCAAACTGCTTGTGTGAATCCTGTGAATCATTATGACTTAGATGTTGGACAATTACAAATCAACGATGTTGCAGATTTTGTCGTGTTAGAAGATTTGACAAATTTTAAAGTCTTAGAAACCTATATTGACGGAATCTGTGTTGCTTCTGGTGGAAACTCACACATAGAAAGCGTGCCGTTTGAAATTCTAAATAATTTTAATACGACTAAAAAGAGTGTGCTTGATTTTCAAGTCAAAGCCACGAAAAGTAAAATCCGCGTGATTGAAGCTTTAGATGGTGAATTGGTCACCAACGAGTTGATCCTTGATAGTTTAATCAAAGACGAAAATTTAGTTTCCAATGTTGAAAAAGATATTTTAAAAATGACGGTTGTCAATCGATATAATGAAGATGTTCCAGCAATGGCATTTATTAAGAATTTCGGATTAAAAGAAGGCGCCATTGCTTCTTCCGTTGGACACGATTCGCACAATATTATTGCCGTTGGTGTTTCTGACGAAGCGATTTGTAAAGCCGTGAATTTGCTCGTAGAAAACAAAGGTGGCATTTGTGCCGTTTCAGACACATCTGAAAAAGTAGTTTCATTACCAGTTGCAGGAATCATGAGTGCAAAAACGGGTTGGGAAATAGGAGCAGAGTATGCGGAGTTAGACAAATTAGCAAAAACTATGGGAAGCACATTACGCGCGCCCTACATGACGTTATCATTTATGGCATTATTAGTAATCCCGTCGTTAAAACTGAGTGATAAAGGCTTGTTCAACGGGACTACTTTTGAGTTTACTTCGTTGGAGGTTTAGATATTATTTCGCTTTTATGGCGCCCATTCCTAACGTAAAGCGATACCCGAATTGTAATTGAAAAAATGCTTCTTTATTACTGCTTAGGTCATGGATACTACGCATTCTTAAGAAAACAGACTGTGATTTATTATTATTTGGATAGTAAAAAATCTCAGCATTCACAGCCTTAGTTTCTAATTTTTCAGGCTCTATTAGGTTGTTTTTTTCATATTCGCCAACGTTTGAATATCTTTTAATTTCAAAACCTACATTTAATCCAAAATTATTGAGCCTTTTGAGTTCAATACTAGTTCCAAATCCTACTCCAAACGTTTTAAAATTTACGAAATCATCGTCAACCGTAGTTGGTAATTTCACATTTGTTACATGATAACTTAATGGAATGTAAAAAGATATCCAAAATGGAACTTCTTTTGCAATCCTAAATTCAAATACATTAGTATTAAACCCCATTTCTAAATTCGTTTTTTCTAATATAGAAAGTTTATCATCATTAAAGTCAAACAAATTTGGATCAGTATCATTTGGAATGGCTTCAACAAAGTTTTCACCATCATCTAAACGAGAATAACGAACGTACGGAGCAACTTTTTTAAAGTAATAAATAGAACTTCTAGGAATATTAAATGGATTGATAAAGAAATCGGCTTTTCCTTCAACTTGGAATAGTCCATTAGCTTCATCACCAAATAGACCAATAAAATCTGTATAGGTTCTTATATCTAGTACATTTTGCAAATGACTGTTATTAATGACTTGATAAGATCTTTTTTCGGTAGTTTTTTCTTTCTCATTTTTCTTAGAAGGAAATGTATACGAAACGTCATCTGGGACATAGTTGTTTCCTGCATTAGGATGATAATCTAGCACATCTGTATATTTTACTCGTAAATTTCTTAATGCTTTTTCATTGTACACTAAGTTTCCATTAGTAGTAACATAGTGGGAAAACTTGAGCACAGCAGCTCTTTGTGGAGTTCTTCGAGAATAGTTTAAAAGACTTACAGGATCTTTCCCTTCGAAATAAAAGTGTGTTTTTCCATCAGTAGACTCTAAAATTAGACGAATATCTACAATGCCACCTTCCAACAATTCTATTTGAATTGATTTAAAAAATGCTTTTATAGGTATTTCCGTGTATTGAAAATCTTGTTTAGTGGCTGATTTTAGCGTAATTAATTTATCAAAATCTTTTACCTTAAGCAATCTACCTGTTAGTTCTTCTTTTTTAAGTTCTTCTATTTTTAGTTTATCTTTATCTTCTTTTTTTATAAAATCACCTTTTACTATATAAAAGTTAATAGCTTCTTTATCTCCTGGAATTTCAAACGTTCCTAAGTTTGTTTTGCTATCAATACTGAATATATCTGCTAGAACTTTTTTAGTATTATCATTGCTTAATAAGTCAGAAGCTTTTATAGGTTCATTATCTCCAATAATGATAAACTTTTCAGGATCGTGTTGTTCTTTTTCTTCAAATAATCTACAATTACGGGCTTTGAATAAATCTAAGATAGAATCTTTGACATTTTCGTGTTCTTTTAGAAACTTTTTGTACTCTTTAAATTTGTTGCAAGAGTCCATAATTTGTTTTTTCAATTCATAATCTAATTTTAATATAGAATCTCTTTTCTTGGTTACCTCTTTTAGATTTTTTTTATGTTGTTCAAGTTCTTCACTATTTGCAACAGCATCTTCAATTTCTGATTTAACCTTTCTAATTTCTTTGTTTAAGTCTGCAATATTATCATCATATCCATCTTTTACATCCTCAAGAGAGTCAAGTGCTTTTTGTCTTTTTTCTAGTTCTTTTGCAATTTTAGTATCGTCACTTTCAACTTCTATTTCGTACAATTGACAAACTCTTACTTTATATTTGTTTAATGTTTCCTCAGAAACACCTTGATGTTTGCTTAACAACGTTTGATATTCCTCAAAATCAGCACATTTAGTAACTATTTGATTTTTGAGGTCTGTTGATTCTCCTTTGAGTTTCTCTTTCTTTTCTTCTTCCTTTTTCTTTTCAGCTTCGTCGGTAAGTTTTTCAATCTTTTTTGAAATAAGTTTAATCTCAAGATCAATCTTATCTTTTTGATCAATGAGCGTGTAGAGTTCTTGTTGTTTTTTTTCTAATTGCGGAATAAACTGGTCTTCAGAAATTTCTTGTGCTGACATCATAGTAACACAAAAAAATCCAAATAAAGAAAGTAAAAATGATTTCATGAGAAGTGGTCGTTAGTTAGTTTGTATAAAAGTAGTATTTTTTATGTAATACAAACAATACCTATATGTAAGTATTTTTGAAAAACGATACGGTTATGTAAGTGGAATGTCAACTAAGATTGTGGTTCCTTTACCAAGTGTGCTGTCAATATCTAGTTTTCCGTTGAGGTGTTTTATGCGCTTTTTAATGGTTTCTAAACCAATTCCTGTATTCTTGATTGCATTAATGTCAAAACCTTTTCCGTTATCTTCTACGATAATATTTAAGTTCTTTTCGTGTTGCGTGAGTTGAATTGTAGCATTTGTAGCTTCCGAATGTTTGATGATGTTGGCAATCAATTCCTGAATCATTCGAAATAATGACAACTCTAGTGAATTCTCTAAGCGTTCTTCCAATCCGTGCGCAATGACTTCAATTTGAATTTTATTCGCACTACTAATTTTAGCACTCATATTCGTTACCGCCACCAACAATCCTTGATTCGCAATCACACCAGCATTCTTTGCATGTGCAATCGTTCGTATTTTATCATAGGCTTCATCGAGAAGCGAACTTGTTTTGGTCACGGCATCTTCGTTTTGTGCGGTTTCAATATTGTCAAAATGTAGTTTCACCGTTGCCATCAACGCACCCAAATCGTCGTGTAAATCTTCTGCAATGCGTTTGCGTTCTTTCTCTTGTCCTTCAATCATGGCATCAATACTAGAGAGTTCTTGTTCTTTCAACAAAGTTGAAACTTTTTGCGCTTCTAAGTCTTTCGCTTGTTCGGCAAGCAATTGTTTCTTACGCGTATTTTTTTGGATGAGATATGCGGAGATGATGACTAGGAAAAGAATAGCTAAAGTTATAGATAATTTAGTGTTAGTTTTGGCTTTATCAGCTCTTAACACTGCATTTTGGTAACGTTCTGTTGCTTCATTAATTGCAATATTTTGTGCTTTATCATTGATGCTATCTTTTAATTTGATGAATTTTTTGAGATATAAAGTAGAGTTTTTATAATCTTTCAAACTATCATAAGCTTTACTCATATTTTCATAATAAACGAGTCTTGTTTTTTTGTCATATTCGTCTAAAGTAAAAGATTTTGCTTTAATCAAAAAATTAACTGCTTTTTGATAATTCTCCTTTAGTTCATAAGCTTTCGCTTGATTATTATTATTTATTGATATAAAGTAATCGTTTTCTTTTTCTATAAATATAGGAAGTGTTTTTTCATAAAAGTAAAGTGCCGAATCTGCATCTTTTTTTACAGAGTAATAAAGTGTCCCAATGTTCATTTCTAAAGCAGCAATTCTAAAAGTATCTTTTAGTTGTTTCAATTGCTCAATTGCTTCATTATAGTATAATTTAGAACTTTTAAAATCATTAACTTTCATATAGTTTGAAGCAACAGTTGCGTATGCTCTAGCTAGAAGTAAAGGATCTTTTTGAGACTTTGCATATTTGATATATTTATCTAAGAATGGTCTTGAATCAATTTCTAGATTGTTTTGATGACTCAGTAATACAACAATCTCATAATCTGTATCTGCGCCATCTTTGATACTATCAATTTGATAAAATAACTTTTCAGCAACAAGTAGGTTTTTAAAACCCATATCATGCTGGTCTAGTTTTTTATAATTTAAGCCATTGTAAAAACACCATAATGCTTTATCATAATTTTTTAAAGTAGTGGTGTCAATTTTTTCTAAATAAGTACTTGTTTCAGAAATATTCAGTTTAGACATGTGTGAATGAAGCGTATCTAATGACTGATTCTGAGAAACGCAAAAACCAGCAATTAATAAAATTGCTGGAAACATAAGCTTTTTTATATGTAAAAGTGGTTTCATATCATATACTTACTATTACTGCTCCGTCTTTGGTGTCTGGTTGTTCTTCGCTAATCGAACATTTGTCAGTATAAGTTTTAGTTGTATGGAAACTGAATCTAAAAAAGACAACTTTATTGCTAGCAGTAAGATCTATTTTTGGGATATGCTTACTAATATCAGCTTCAAATTTACTATTTTTTGGAACTGAATTATCATCTGCATATTGAAAGTGTACTATGTAATGTGTTATCTTATTATCATACATATCATAACAAGGATTTATATCTAAAATCTTATAATGGCGAGATGAATGAGAAGAAACTTGAAAATTTATTTTTTCTATTTTATTATTCTTATAGATAAACTCTGTTTCAATTTCGAGGCTTACATCTTTAAAAAAAGTTAATTCAGTTGAATTAGTTTTGAATAGATTTACGTGAAATTTTGGATTGACTTTACTCATGTTTTTATAATTTAATTTTAAATGATTCTATGTCGCTTAATAACTTGTTATTTACAAAAACGGTTTTCTTTTTTTTAAATAAATGATTGAAAAGAAGATTTATATTATTGGCAACTGTAAAATTTATTTCCCCAGATTTAGTTGATGTAGTCCCAATAACTAAGCCAATTATCTTATTGTCTTTATTAAAGAGTATTGAGCCAGAATCACTATTGGTACTCAAGCTGTCTACTAGTATTTGATTACAATAAATTTTTTTATTATTGCCGTTCTCTACCCTGACGTATGCATCAATTGAATAAATTTTTTTACTATTATCTGGATCATTAGGTTTAAAATAATGTGTTCCGCATAACCCAACTTTTTCATTAAATTTTGGATAGCTTATCCCAGTAAAATTGTCGTTGCATTTACTATTTAACTCAATTTTATTTTCCACTTCTTTATTGAAAACACAAATAGCTGCGTCTTTCTCATCTGAATATTCGTCCCAAAAAACCTTACCAACTTCTATAGTTTTTGAATTCGGACTTCCTGAAATGTAAGTCTTAATTCCTGATTTTATTTCTTTTCCATCAGGATTTAGAACATGAGAGTTTGATAAACCAAATATGTAATTATTATAGCCATCAATTTTAAAAATAAAACCTAATGAACCATCTGGTACAGAAGAACCAATTTTAATTCCAGGCTGTATAACAAATTTTTTACGTTTAGATGTTTTATTTGTTTTTGGAGTTTGTTTCGAATTAAAAGGCTTTGAAAAATTTATTTTTTCATTATCATAAGCTTTAAACCTAACCTTAATTGTTTTCTCAGAAAACTTCTGTTGGCTGAAATACTTTCTACTTCTACATGAATTAGGTCTAAATAACGGAATTGGAATCTCATTTGAATTTAAAATACCACGATTCAACTCACTGATGTTAAAAGACATCTTAAGTCTTCTTTGTGTTCGTGGAGAATAATTTTCGTACCCTATCTCAAAAATATATCCAAATTTTTTAGATTTTCTTATAGCTACATAATCGTAAGGTTTATTAGTCCATAGGATTTTATAAGCAAAAGTATCTAAAGTTATTTTAGCTTCACTGAAAGATATTACATTTTTGCACATATTAAATATTTAATCTAATCACTCCCACAAACCTCCAAAATTCCAACTCACCAAACCATACCCAAACATAGGTATTCTGCAAAAATCCCTAAAAAGCATACTTTCGCTCAATAGCATACCCCAACAATTCGTTAGCGCCTTTCAAAGCAAGTTTTTGGATCATGTTTTTACGATGTGTATCTATGGTAGACTTGGAAATAAACAATAAATCTGCGATTTCTTGAGAAGTTTTTCGTTGGGCAATTAAGGCAAGAATTTCCTTTTCACGCCGTGATAAAATAGACTTGGAACTATTTTTTGCAAGCTGATCAATATTCAACTTGGCATCATAGTACGTTTTGTTGTTCGCCAATGCGCGAATGGCTTCCAAGACGACTTTCAAAGGCGAATTCTTCAAAATATAACCTGTCGCGCCAGCATCCAACATTTGCCGGATGGCTTCATCTTGGTCATACATCGTAAATGCCAACACTTTTATGTGTGGAAATTCTTTTTTAATCTGTGTCGTAGCGACAATACCATCCATTTTTGGCATTCGAATGTCGCAAATCACGACGTTGGGTTGTTTATGTCGGACAATCTTCAACAAGGCTTCGCCGTCATTGGCGTGTCCTACAATGGTAATATCTTCTTCGTATTCTAAATACGACATGATGCCGTCAATCAGGGCTTGATGGTCTTCTGCAATAGCAACTGTAATCATAACTTAGGGTTCTAAAATTACAAACAAACAATGCTATTCGAATATAAATCGAAACGATTTGGGAATCCTATTACAGCCTAACTGTAATAAATGTATCTATATTATAGCAATGGTTTGTTAGTTATTCCTACAATGTACAAAAAAATATGAAACGGAAAACGAAGAAGAATTAGGAAACAATAAATTTTTTAATGATGACGATGGTGATAATAAAGAGAATAAAAACAGCCAAAATACGCAAGCTTCCTTTATAATACCGCTTGTGTAACTGCAAATCTTTTTGATACGCATACACCATAACGACCGTGAAAACGATCACGAAAAAAGCAGCAAAAATCAATTGTCCAGTACTAAACATAACAAAATTTATTTTTGACAAAATTACGAATTAAAGAGCGATAGTTGTTCATAAAAGTTTTAAAATAAAATGAGAAACACTTAAAAAGCGTATAAAAAATCAAGTATATTTCGCTTCAAATTCTAATTAAAAAACATCTAAAAAACACTCGATTTGAAAAGAAGAATAGAAGCCGTTACAGAATTTCATGCCGCATTCGGTTTAGGCATCAAAAATACACCAACAGCCAATTTAGGAGAAGCAAAAAACAAACTTCGTTTTAACCTAATGAAAGAAGAAAATGAAGAATACCTAGAAGCCGCTCAGGAAAATGACTTGGTAGAAGTGGCAGACGCGCTAGGCGATATGTTATACATTCTCTGTGGAACGATTATCGAACACGGAATGCAAGAAAAAATTGTAGAAGTATTTGAAGAAATACAACGTAGCAACATGAGCAAGCTCGGTGCCGACGGAAAACCAATCTACCGCGAAGATGGAAAAGTACTCAAAGGTCCAAATTACTTCAAACCAAACATTGATGCAATTTTAGCGGATAAATAGAATATTGAGTTTATGTGTTTATAAGTTGAAATGTTTACTGTGGATGAACGAATCCACAAAAAAAGTGATTCTTTTGGGAATCACTTTTTTTTGTATTTTTCAGCTAACAGCTAACAGCTAACAGCTAACAGCTAACAGCTAACAGCTAGTTAAACCTTATATCTCCAACCATGTGGATCTTCCGAAACATTATACTGAATGTCCATCAATTTATTTTTAAAGAAAGAGGCATACGAATCATCTAATTTTGGTAAGTCAAAAGTGTCTCCTGCATGTCCAAATCCTGAAATCGGATTGATCACAGCCGCAGTTCCTGCACCAAATATCTCTTTCAATTCACCACTTTTAGCCGCTTCCTTAATTTCAGAAACAGTTACACGACGAATCTCTACTTTAATATTATTGTCTTCTGCCAATTGAATCACACTCTTACGCGTAATTCCATCCAAAATACGATCACTTTTAGGAGCGGTTATTAAAGTATCACCAACTCTAAAAAAGATATTCATCGTTCCGGCTTCCTCTAAATATTCGTGCGAATTTGCATCTGTCCAAATAATTTGTTGATAGCCTTCTTTATGAGCCAAACTCGTTGGGTAAAATTGCGCTCCGTAATTTCCAGCTGCTTTTGCATATCCAACACCACCATCGGCAGCTCTACTAAATTGCTCTGCAAACAATACTTTTACTTCGCCTGCATAATACGATTGTGCTGGCGAACAAATAATCATGAATTTATATGAATTTGCTGGTGAAGCTGAAATGGCTTCCTCAGTTGCAATCACAAATGGTCTAATATATAATGAATTTCCTTTTCCTTTTTGAATCCAATCTTTATCCAAACGCAACAACTGTGTCAATCCTTCAAAGAAATAATCTTTTGGAAACTCAGGTATTGCCATACGATGTGAAGAAATATTAATACGTTCATGATTATCTTCAGGACGAAACATCCAAATCTGATCTTGATCGTCCTTATAAGCTTTCATTCCTTCAAAAACCGCTTGCCCATAATGAAAAACACGTGCAGAAGGCGCAATGGTGAGTGGCTGATAGGGCATAATTTCTGGCGTTTGCCAAGCTCCATCTTTATAGTCGCATACAAACATGTGATCTGTGAAAATTTTACCAAAAGCTAAATCATTAAAATCTACACTCTTAATCTTACTTTCAGAAACTTTGGAAATTTTTATAGCATTAGAAGCGTCACTCATCATATAATTCTTAATTTTGTGCAAAGCTACGAAATAATTAACTTTAAAAAAATCTTAGTTTTCAACAAAATAAGGGGTGTAAAATTAAATATTCGTAACAAAACAGTCATAATTATAAGAAATCCTTAACAGAAATGAAGAAAATATTAATTTTAGGAGTTGTTTTAGTGGCGTTTATTGCATGTAAAGACGCAAAAAATAACGAAAAAACTACAGTAGACACAAACGAAGTAAAAACTGCAGAGATGGCGTATGCCTCTTTTGGAGAAAAAATTGAAGCTAACAAAGCACTATCAATTGCCGAAATCAACAACATCTATGATGATTTAAAAGTTGGTGACACTTTAGACGTAAAATTCACATCAAAGATCAATTCAGTATGTTCTAAAAAAGGATGTTGGATGCGTTTAGATGCTGGTGAAGAAAAAGAAGTCATGGTCAAATTTAAAGACTACGGATTTTTTATGCCGTTGGACGCGAAAGGTGAAGTTATTGTAAACGGAAAAGCATTTGTTCAAGAAACTTCTGTGGACGAGTTGAAGCATTACGCAGAAGATGCTGGAAAA
>CAYGPQ010000042.1:0-38337 GCA_964351775.1 uncultured Kordia sp.
CATAGTAATCAACACATATAAAGAGACAAAATTTATTGATTATATTAATCATTTACGAATTACATATACGTTAAAACGTTTGAGTAATGATTCAAAATTTAGAGCATATTCCATAAAATCCATAGCGCATGAAGTTGGCTATAAAAGTGCTGACTCTTTTGCAAAACATTTCAAAAAACATACTAAACTGTATCCTTCCTATTATATTAAAATACTTAACAAACAGGATTAGTTTATTGCCCTATACCGTTTAATTTAGGGTGATCAAATATATAAAAATAGCTTGTTCTCATTTTTGTTTAAATATATTTACATCTCCATATTACATGGGATTTTCAATCACTAACACATTAAAAACAACGTATTATGAAAAAACAAAGTAGAAAGAGATTACCATTGCGAAAAATTAGTATTGCAAAAATTAATACTATCCATGTTTTACAAATTAAAGGAGGAACATTAACTGATGTTACAGGAGAAAACCATGGTTGCACTACAGATTGCCCGACATTTTTAGCTACTGGAGCTTCTTGTGGCTGTAAGTTGTAACTCTATTTTCATCTAATTTAGGGCAAAGCTTCTTTTTTTTTTATAAAATCCATTCTAATATTGTCCCAGATCGATCTAGAAATGGGGACGCTGAAAACCACAAAGAGTAAGCATTTAAATTAAACTTTATATTATGAAAAAACAGTTCAAATCATTACAGTTCACAAAAACGACTATCACAAATTTTAATTCTGAAAAGGTTAAAGGAGGAGGTACTATTACTCAAATTTGTTTTGGCATAACTAAGTTGGCAGGTTATTGTGGGAATTCTGTTCCTGTTGAACAAGGCGGAATTGGTTGTCATGCTTTTTAATTTTTAAAAACTGAAAAGGCTGTGTGTAAAATACAGCCTTTTTATTTCTATATTTAGTGGCTATAAAAAAGTAGTCATATCATGAATGAAAAAACCGTTTCCGAAGCTATTCAATACAGACGCTCTGTGCGCGTTTTTGACAAAGACATTGATATTGATGCCAAAAAAGTGAAACAGTGCGTTAAAAACGCAGTACTAGCACCTACCAGTAGTAATTTACAGTTATGGGAGTTTTATCATGTAATAGATGAAACTGTTTTGAAACAATTAACAGAAGCTTGTTTGGGACAAAATGCCGCAAAAACTGCGAAACAACTGGTTGTGATCGTTGCCAGAAAAGATTTGTGGAAACAACGTGCCAAAGCAAACGTAGGTTTTTTGAAAAGTTTATATGGCAATAAACTGAAGCAAGAATATTCGCGAAGAGAAAAATTTGCACTGAATTATTACCAAAAGTTAATTCCGCCAATTTATGCAGAATTTCTAGGCATTTACGGATGGATGAAATATGTTGTTTTTAATTGTATTGGGTTGTTTAGACCAGTTTACAGACAAGTTCGCTTGAGCGATTTACGCATTGTAGCGCACAAAAGTGCTGGCTTGGCTGCGCAAAACTTCATGATTAGCATGGCAGCCATTGGCTATGACACCTGTCCAATGGAAGGCAGCGATACACTACGTGTCAAAAAGATTTTAAAGCTTTCCCGTGGAGCAGAAATCAATATGGTTATTGGTTGTGGCGTTCGCTCTGAAAAAGGAGTGTATGGACCACAATTTAGAGTTCCGTTTGAGACTACGTATTTTGAGTTGTGAGTTATCGGTTTTCAGTTGACGGTTTTCAGTTGACGGTTTTCAGTTGACAGTTTTCAGTTTTCAGTTGACAGTTGACAGTTGACAGTTTTCAAAATAATAAAAAAATCGTCAATCATCAATCGTAAATCATCCCTTACTATTCACCATATTATTCCGAATGGCATACAATACCAAACCAATTCTACTTTTCACTTTAAAATGTTTGAATAGCGATTCGCGATAACCGTCAATGGTTTTTGGGCTCAAACACATTTCTTGTGCGATTTCTTTATAGGTCATTTCGGTACACGCCAATTTTAAGAACATGAGTTCCGTATCTTTTAACTTCTTTCCGTTATTGACTTCATTATCATTCCCTCCGTGTAGCGTATTTAGTAGTGTTGTTGCGACACGTTCAGAGTAGTAAATTCCGTTAGATATGACTTCATTGAGGGCTTTGTAAAATATTTCTGGATGAATGTCTTTCAGTAAATATCCTTTCGCGCCTAAGCGCAACATTTTTATAATGGTTTCTTCATGATCATCCATAGAAAGTGCCAATACTTGTATTCTTGGGCGATTTTCCTTGATCCATTCCATAGTTTCAAATCCGTTCATCACGGGCATATTAATATCTAATAAAATGATATCCGGGACATTTTCAGAATCTAATAATTTTTTTATCAGTTCACTTCCATTCTTCACATGGTACAAAACCTCAAATTCATCAAATGCATTTACCAAACCTTGTAATGATTGGGCAAAAAGCAAATGATCATCGACAATAACAACGGAATGTTTTTTCATACTATTTTTTATAGGGATAGGCTAAAGTTAAGGAAACTCCTTTATTTTTTGCAGATTTCATACTAAATTCCGCATTTATGATGGCTGCACGGCTTTTCATATTGATCAATCCTGATCCTTTTTCTATTTCTCCTTCTTCAAAACCAACACCATCATCTTGTGCTAAAATAAGCAATCGGTCAGATTTAAAAGTAAGCGTTACATCTAAGGTATTTGCTTTGGAATGCTTGATGGCATTCGAAAAGAATTCTTGCATGATACGGAACAAAATGATTTCTTCTTTGATATCCAAAGATCGTTCTTCTCCAATGATCTCTAACTTCGCGACTAAAAAATTCAATTTATTAAAGCGGTCCAACTCTACTTCTACGGACTTTACCAATCCCATATTTTGGATAATTTCCGTATTCATGGTTTTAGATAACAATCGGATTTCCTGCAAACTTTTGCCTACAATGTCGCTAATGTCATCTAACTTTCCTTTATTTTCTGGTGCAAGTTGTGTTCCTAAAATATTGATGTGCATACGTGCGACAGATAATAACTGACCAATATTGTCATGCAGTTCCCAACTCATATTTTGCAAGGCTTGTTCTTGAATTTCAATTTGCGATTTGGCAATTTCTTCCATGTATCGCTTTTCGGCTTCTTTCTTTTCAAGAATAAACTTTAGTTTACGTTTCTGAAAGAATACGAATAAAATAACTAAGGTTATTAATAAAGTAAGCAACACCAGAGAGGTCGCCGCAACAAGCATTTGTATTTCTTGATCTTCCATAAAATTTCTTCAAATAATATCATTTTTTCTAAGGAAATGTTTTCATGTTTGATTCTAACTTGATGAATTTCCTTTTTTTTCTGTGTAAAAACACTAAAGTAATCACTAATAGTATTCCTACAAGAAAAATCGTTGAAGCGCAAATAAAAACCAATGTACGTATCTCTTCAGTTGTCATGGCTTTCTATGATTCTTTGAACTTTTGTATGATTTATAAAATCCAATCGCAAAACAAGTATACATAATTACGTTAAGTGAAAACACAACAAGGCTGTATATCCATTTATCAATTGTTAAAAATAGTTTAGATGCAAACATAAATGGCATAAAAGTACCGTAAAATAAGAGCACACCTAAAGCAAACCAAAATAGTATTGAGTCTGTTATATTAAGAATAGTATCTCTATTAAAGGTTTCAATAAAGTAAAAGCATATAGCCAATAAGACTAGTACCACCCCAAATCCATAAGTGTAAGTTTGATATCCTGAAAAGAAATTCTGCCCATAAATTATATTAAAAGTAGCAAAAAGTAAGTATGTGATTATAAATAATCTAACTATCTTTTTTCTACTAATTGAGTCTAATAATATTTGAAACCACCATAAATAAAATGAAAGCTGGAAAATTATAAATACATTATATACGGGATAGTTAACAATCCCAAACCACTTATAAAAATGAGAACCAAAAAACTCTGTCAATACAGCATATAATATGCTAAAAATAAAATATTTGGCTTTGGAATTTGAATAATTCTTGTAATTGTACAATCCATAAATCAAAACAACCAAAGCCAAATACTTTGACAGAAAACGTATATCTTCCATGTAATGTTAAATATTATTCTCCATAATCATTTTGTGGAGGATTTCCGCCATCTCCAAAATTCATTGCTGAAATTCCAGTACAATCTTTACTGCAATTTTCAGAAGAAGGACTTGTAGGACACATAAACAATGTGTTTTGACCTGCTTTGGATTTATCCTTCATGTTTTCAGGATATACACCAAAATAAAATCGAATACCATCAACGTTCATTTTTTCCTCCAAAGCTTGTTGCTTTACATAATTGATATAGCCTTCCAAATCTTCCAGCGAATACCAACTAGAACAAGAAAAATTGCTGTTGTTTTCGGCGCCAAAGCTGCTTTGCTTTTGCTTAAAGCAAGCATTCAATTCAGCTGCTTGCTCGTTCGTAATAAGTTTGTCAATAGGGGTTTTGTAGTCACTCATACTTCATATTATTGTTGATTATAATCGACAAGTTATCTATAAAGAACCACAATTCAAAAATTTCTAAAACTAGTATTTGTACACTATGTAAGTTAAAAAACTGATACCTAGATTCTTACCTGTTAAACCACTCAAAAAACTCAGGATATTTCCTTTTAGAAAGGGGAAAAACCCCTTTTTTTTAAGGGACTTTCCTCTTGCCAGCTATTGTACAACACAGTACATTCGCATTAGATAATAAAACGACTAAACCTCCAAAATGACCTCGATAGAGAAAAATAGAAGTGCATCACGCGTTATTATTAAGTCACATATTGATAAAGCATTCGCTGAAAAGTATATCCAGTGGAATGATGGACTTAATTATACTGAATTTATTCGCGCGTTGTGGCGTTTGTTTCTAAATCATGATAGTTTTAAAGAAGGTACACAAGATATTTTAGGAAAACTCACCGAAGAAGATGCCATGCAGTTACTTTCTGATGAGATTGATATTACAAAGTTGAAAGCATCGTAAATTTCACCGAATCTCTTGTGTGTTTTTGCGAAAGTGTACCGATACTTGCTGCATCTAATTGCAGTATTCTTGGGTAACCGCCTGTAGTTTGACAATCTTTCATGAGGATTACTAACGTTCCCGATGGTGTTAATTGAATAGTTCCAGGCAAAACCGCCGAAGTGATAATGGATGGAAAGTTATTTATAACCAATTCGTTCAGTTGATATGCCATTCTATTGTTCAATCCAATCGAAAAAGTAGTGCTGAATAGTTGTTGTTGCTGTTCCTTTGATAGCAAATCGAATTCTGGACCTTTGTAAACCTTTATTTCAGTGTTGCTGAATAATTTGTCTTGTACGGTGATATTCGCAAACGATTGTACTTTTTTCGCTGTAGCTTGATACGGAATGAAATCGCCTTTTTGAATTCGAGCATTTTCTGTGATCCCATCATAAAAACTACGACTTTCCATCATTTTTTCGGTTTGAAAACCATTTTTTACGGCTAAATACGAACGAACACCATATCTTCGTGCACCAAAATCAAGTTGGTCACCTTTGGATACATTTACAGGAGTATTCAGCCTTAGCGGCGCTGTATGTAGCTTTGGCGACAAATCTGCGCCACAAATTACAATTTGAGTTGCTTCATGAAAATACAGGCTTGGTCCTTGCAATGTGATTTCTAAAACCGCTGCATTTTGATGATTTCCTAAAATATGATTCGCCAAAACTGCATGATATTCGTCCATGACACCCGAAACTGGAACCCCATAATTTCGGTAGCCAAATCGTCCCAAATCTTGAATGGAAGTATACAATCCGTTCTTCAAAATTTCTATCATACAACACTCGATTTTAGTTCGTAATTTCCGTTAGAAACGGCTTCTAAAATCGTGTGATATTCATCCAATGAAATTGGAACAAATTTTATAAAATCGCCTGCTTTTGCAAAACATGGTTTTTCGCTTGAAACCTCAAAAAAATTGAGCGGAGAATTGCCTAAAATTTGCCAGCCTCCTGGACTCGATTTTGGATAGATTCCTGTCTGCATTCCACCAATGCCAACAGCTCCTTTTTTGACTTCCAATCGCGGTGTTGATTTACGATCGATATGCAATCGTTTATCGAGTCCGCCTAAATATAAAAAACCGGGTAAAAAACCGATGGAAAATACTTGATATTTTGAAGCCGTATGCAATTGTATAATTTCGTCAATAGTCAACTTATTTTTTTGTGCAATTTCTTCTAAGTCAATTCCAAATGTTGGATCATAGCATACCGGAATTTCCCAACAATAACTTGTTTGCGGCTGTATTTTGCTTGATTCTAAAGAAAGCAACCGTTCCAACAAATGTTTGAATACTTTAAAATTGATTTTTAATTCATCATAAATAATTAATATCGAGTTATTTGATTGAATTAACTCAACTATTACTTTAAGTTTAAAATTCAATATTTTTTCTTTGAATTCCAACACGTTAGTTAGCACTTTTGATGTCATTTCTGCTTCCCAAGTGAGCAATATTCCTGAATTTCCATACGGTTTGCACGTTGGAAAACTCATTGCTGAATCGTTCGTTTCTGCATTGAAATATGTGTGCAATTGCTGCACGATTTCAATCGCGTTTAGCGTATCCGAATGTACACAAAATGTATTGGATTTTAGATTGATTTTTCGACCAGAAATTGTGTGTACTTTTTGTTCGTTTTTTAGTGTCGAAACATGTGGAATAATCTCCCCTATTTCGGTTAAAACAGCATTGCTTTTTTTTCGTGAAACCAGTGTTAAATCATCCTCATAATTTCGATCGGCAAACGCTTCATAAAAGACCTTAAAATTTTGTTGTAAAGCTTCCGTTTCAATCACAGAATTGTGTGGAATATAGAGTTGATATTTGTCTTTATATGTTGAAATTGCCTTTAAGAAAAGTTGTGCTTTTTCAATGCTTTTTGCCACATCATTATACAACGCACCATGTGGTTTTATGTGTGTGATTTTTGCATTGTGCAAAGCGACAATTTCTTCTAAATTTGAGATTTGTTGTTGGATCGTTTGGATGAATTCAGCTTCCTTCATTTCAACAGAAACACGTCCAAAATTTGCACGATCGGGATATGATGGATGTGCGCCAATTTCCACCTGATACTTTTTTGCCAATGCTACCACTGTGTTCATGGTTTCCACATCACCAGCGTGTCCGCCACAGGCAATATTACACGCATTAAGGTACGGCATGAGGATTTCCTCATTGCCTACGCCTTCTCCAACATCACAGTTAATGTGTATCATTTTTAGACTATTAGATTTGTAGATCGCTTCGCTACTAGAGTCTAGACTTTTGTAGAACACGCAATTAGTCACTTAGTTCCACTTTTAAATATTTAGCTTCTTCTTTGTAATCGGGTAAAAACGTTGGTACTAGTTTTAAGTAATATACGTTTTTATGTACTATAGAAGCTGTGGTTCTCCAACCTTCAATACTAATCACGTATTGTTTTTTTGTTTTTAGGTCAGTTAACGCCACTTCTTCTTCTCCATAATAATTTGAGTATGAAATTGCAGTTTTTCCATTAGAAGTCAACGGTTTTCCCATGGTATAAAAGGCGACTCCGCTTTTTAAATCAATAGACAAAAATCCCCAACTTTCGTAGCCTGTGACATCAATTAACACGTTTCCACAGTATGTTCCTTTGAATTGATAGTCTAAGTATTCTTTTGTTTGAACCTTATTTTTACAAGCTTTTAGTACAGATGGAATAAGACACGTCTCGTCATCAATTTTTGTTTTGAATTCGTAACAAGAATCTTTATGCTTGAAGATGTTTGGATAGTTTTGGACTAGTGTCGCTTCTGATATTTGTGTGAATTCTATATATTCTTCTGAAATTCCTACAACTTTTTCGTATGCTGATTTGTCAATCAGTGTAGACTTTCCGTTCAATTGACTTGATATAGTACTAATTTCAAAATCACACTGTTGTGCCCAAGATATTTGGGCCGTAAAAAATAGCAGTAGTAAAGTCAGTCTTATGTTCATTAATCTTAAAATCTATTTAAATTAAAATACACTTATGATTCCTTTAATTCCTAAAACTAGCGTGATGAGAATGATACAAATTGCCAAGATATTTTGAAATATCGTATTCTTGTACTTCCCTAAAACATTGGTTTTGTTCACAATCCAGACGAGGAAAATTGCGACTATTGGCAATAGCAATCCATTGGCGATTTGCGCAAACGTGATAACTTTTACAGGATTAAATTTTAACGATGAAAACACAACTCCTAATATTAATATAATTGCCCAAACCGTACGAAAACGGTTGTCTTTGAGTGTTCCTTTCCAACCAAAACAACTTTTTGCCACATACGCAGCCGCTAAAGGTGCTGTGATTGCAGACGTGATTCCCGCAGCAAATAAACCGATTCCAAGCAAGTATTTGGCGTATTCTCCGTATAATGGTTCTAATCCTTTGGCTAAGTCAAATGCGTTCGTGATATCGTCGCCTGTCGTTGCTGTCGCAGCCACAATGATTGCCATAGAGACAATTCCTCCTAAAATAATTGAAATAATGGTGTCTTTTCGAGCGATTGGTAAGTCAGCTTCCGTTTTCCATTTTTCTTTCACTAAAGACGCATGTAAGAATAGATTGTACGGAACGACTGTTGTTCCAATTAAACCAATAATAATCAATAGATTACCTTCAGGAATCGTCGGGACAAATGTTCCTTTTAACATCGCCATAATGTCTGGTTTTGTTAAAATTGCCGTGATTAGAAATGAAATACTCATGAGTAAGACCAAGGTTACCAAACTGCGTTCCAGCACTTTGTAATTCCCAATAAATAGTAGGATGAACGCAATGACACCGATTAGAATCGGATACACAATTGCGTTTGCTTCGCCAAAAACTTGCATTCCCAAGGCTGCGCCACTAATGTTTCCTGCTTCATACGCGGCATTTCCAATGACAATGGCACCCAAAATTAAGAAAATCGCTGCATTTCGCAACAGCGGATTACTGATTTGTCCTTTGATGACTTCCGCCAATCCTTTTTGTGTAATGATTCCGGTGCGTGCTGCCATTTCTTGTAAAACAATCGTTGCAATGATGGAGAGCAACATTGCCCAAAGCAAGCTGTAGCCAAATTGTACACCAGCTTTTGTACATACTGTAACCGTTCCGGGTCCGATAAATGCTGCGGCTACGAGCGTCCCGGGACCTATGTTTTTAATCCAATTGAACATTTGCAGCAGTGTTTAAAGCGTAAATAGCGAAGGAACCTAACCAATGTGTTCCACTGTAATTGTCGTCCACAATACTTGGCAAGGAATAGTTAATATGTTCGTTTGCAACCATTTTTAAGTGTTCATATTCGGGAAACTCATTGGCAATTCCGTATAAACACCAAGCTCTGCTAAAGTTCACACCATCTAAATGGACGAGTTTTCCATCGGTTCTATCAGATACTTTTCCTTGTGCGAGTTGAAAATTTTTATCCGCTAATTGTGGTAGGAATTTGTGCAACCATGTTTTGAATTCGTCCTTTCCTAAGATTCTACGCATGATGTCTGCTTCTTCTAAACATGGTGATAGAAAGTCAAATCCGCTTGGTTCCCAAGTTATTGGACAATTTTGGTCTGTTAAGTAGAAATTTTTTGCTGTTTTTTCTATTAAATTGGTTAATGCAGTATTTTCAACGGTTTGCGCATAATCGTACGCAAAGGTGAGTCCGAATGCCGTATTTGTGTGCTCTCCAACGCGAATTGGATAGTTGAGTTTTGGTAAAAAGTTCAAATATCCTTCCACAATGATGTCTGTTAGTGGCTGTAAGTTGGTTTCTAATTCACGTGCCAACGGATCGTTCCAAGTGTGCAATTCTTCTGCGAGTTTTAGCAACCAAGCCCAACCATAGGTGCGTTCAAACGATTTGTTGTGTTCCCCTTTGAAGTATAGAATTTCGGTTTCTATGTTTTCTTTGGAGATGTTTTCTGCTAATTTTCTTCTAATTTCTGCGCTGTTTTCCAGATTTGGAAACTGTTTCAATAACGTTACCAACGACCAATGCCCGTGAACCGACGAATGCCAATCAAAACAACCATAAAATGCTGGATGTAATGTTTTTGGCGATTGTAAATCTTCGCCACTTCCAATGGTTTGATTGAGTTTGTTTGGATATTCTTCTTGCATGCAATGCAATGGCAATGCAGCTAAACGGTTTGCTTCTGCTAAAGATAGTTTGACAATTTCGCTAGAAACTTTCACGGTTTCGTCCGTTTTGGGTGTTTCTTGAACTGCTTTTTCTGTTTTTTCTTTGGGCTGACATTGTATGAAGATACATATCATTAAAAAGTAGCTTATTCTTCTCAATTTTGATGGTGTTTTGGTTGAAGGTTCAAGATAGGAATTTCTTGTTAGACTTGGTTGGACTTTATTAGACTTACTTGGATTGTTAGACTTGTTAGATTTATTATATGCTGAGCAGAGTCGAAGTATTGGATTTGTATGAAACTAAAAAAGCGAGCCGAAGCTCGCTTTCCATTATTGTAATACTAAGCATCTTAACAGAAAAGTATTCCAGAAGCAACGCATGCAAGTGCTGGACATGTCCAGCCACAATTAGTTACACATTTTGTAGCACATGCACTTCTAGGGTTTGACACTACACAAGGATTGGAAGCTGCTTCTGCTGCTAATCCTCCACTAACTTCGTCTAAGTTAGAAATAGCACTTTTGTTTAATGACAGTTTGTTGATTTTCTTTTTTTTCATATTCTATGGTTGTTTAAGTTAATTATTTTAGATTCCTACTGGCATTGGCTTGTCTGGACAACCAACTGAAAAGTTTGGACAATCGTCTCCTTTACATTGAGTTCTACGCACTGAGTCACAAGCATGACAACCAGACCACATGTTGGTTCCTGCTGCAATAGGAGTCGCTGCCAATCCACCTTTTAAATGATCGAGTTTTGAGATTGCACTTTTGTTTAATGCCAATTTTGTTACATTTTTTTTCATAATGGTTAAATTTTTAAGTGGTTATAAAAGTTATTTTTTGTTTTTTTGATACAACTCTGTTTGAGTTTTGTATTAAAAAACTTATTCCCAATATTACCTTGTTTTTCAAGTATTTGAAAAAAAATGTGACGAATGATTGTGTTTTGTGACGAATGAAGCAGTATAATTTTTCTCCTTATTTTAGATAAGAAAGTACTGTTTTTACGTAATTTTTACTGACAGGCACTTGCGCTGTTGTATTTTCTAACAATAGCAGTATTCGTTGTGAATTTCCTTTGTACAAATTTATTTTATGAACGTTTACATAATATTGACGATGACATTTTATAATAAAATCATAGTTTTTTAATCGTTCCGCGATGAAACGCAATGGTGCTCGCAATAATTGTGCTTTTTTGTCGCCAATGGAATAGATCTCCACATAGTTTCCAGAAGCTTTGATATACCCAATTTGTGATGGAATTATTTCAATACATTGATTTACATCTGGCGATTTTAGAATGATTTTTTTGTCTGATTCATTTTTTTTATTTAGAATATCAACATTTACTTGTGCTCCTACATTACTACTATTATTTACAACTTTGTTTGTGTATAATTGATCTAATAGTACAGTAATGATAAATAACGGAATACTGATGATAATTGATCGTGGAATAGTCACAAATAGGTAATAACTCGTATCAACTTCGCCAACATCCATCATAAAACGATGGTACATTGTTCCTATGAATCCGGCAATACTCATGATGGCAACTAATAACAACCAATGATGATAGGTTTTCCAAGGACGGTGTTCATCGGCAAATCGTAGTTTCCGAAAGAGCAACCAATATAGAAAGTAAATGACGAAAGCCGTATTGATGCCATACCCCAATTGAATGATTTTTATGGGAACTTCAAATTTAGGAATGGCTAAATAGTTATCATACGGATCAAATATGTAAACAAAAAGCGTTAACACAATTCCAATGACAACAGAAAGTTTTAGATAGTATACCTGATTATCAATGAGTTGATACTTTTGTTGAAAGTAGTCTGTTAGTTTATCAAATGTCACGGTTTTTTCAGTTAAAAAAGTGACTTGAAGTTACAAAATTGTTTTCGTTTTTAATAGTAATTTACGCTTGTTTTGTGTTGAAACTAACTATTTTGTGATGAATGAACTTATAAGTTATACAACAACAAAACTCGCATTGCTGCGAGTTTTTTTATTGTTTTGACTGTCTTAAACGCATAATATTGAATGGCAAATAGATAATAAAACCACAGTTGGTACGCTGTTATTTCCGTTCGTTTTGTCATCTGTCATGTGTGTGTCAATACCACATGTCGCATTAGGATCGTTGATATCGCTTTCAAAATCAGTTCCTCCAATGATTTTATTCGTTAATGATAGGTTTACAATTTTTGTTTTGCTTAATGTTAATGTGCGTTTTTTCATAGTGTGTCATGATTTTAATGAAGTCTGAAACTAAAAAAAATCTTCTTGGTATCCCCTATTTTTTTGCTTGAGAAAACATATATTCATGAATTTGTAGCATTTTATATAAAAATTTAAGACTTGCTATTTATTTTTTTTAATTTTCTGATGAAATACGAAGGATTGATTCCTTTTGCATTGAAAAACGCTTTGGAAAACGATTGCACATTGTTGAATCCTACTTCTGCCGCAATAGCTTTTACTGTGTATTTTAAATAGGTCGGATTCGTTTTTAATTGCGCTATTGTGTACTCAATGCGTAAATTGTTGATGTATGTAGAGAAAGAACATTTTTTGTAGTGATTGACTACTTTTGATAGATAGTTTGGATTGGTTTGGAGTTCTTTTGCCAAATCATTGAGCGTTGTTTGATTGGAAATGAATCTGTTTTCTTCTTCAAATGCTTCTAATTTTTGTAATATATCATTCACAATATCAATTGGAACCGCTATTTTTTGTTCATCAGAAGTTAAGCTTTCAACTGATTCTTTAGGTTTCTTTTCATTGATAACTTCTTCAAATCGGCGTTGGTACGTTTTCCGTTTTCGGTATTGGATTCCAAAACCAATCAATAAGAGTACAATAAGAACAAATAAACCAATGACTGTTTTTTTGAATTTGTATCCTTGTTGTTGCTTCTCCTCTTGCAAGTTTTCTTTTTCTGCTTTTAGCTTCGGAATGTCATATTCTTTGAAGATTGCTTTGTTGAGATAGAGTTCGTCTGCTTTGAGAATACTATCCACTTTCATCAACTGATTTTTATATCTCAATTGATTTTTTAGATCGTTTTTGTTTTTGTAATAAGTGTCTAGTTGTATGTATGCCTCTCTTGTATTAGGAAATATGGATTGCGTTTTTTGAAAGATACTATCAACTTTTTTAAAGAAATGAATTGCCTTTTCGGATTTATTTAATCCTATATACGCTTCTCCTAAATAATAATAGGCAAACACTAATTTGTCATCGTCATGAATGTTTTCAAAGTATGGAATGTATTTTTGAATACTATCAATAGTAATTTGATATTTTTTTCTGTGATAATTTGTCACACCTTCATTGAACGCAAAGTGATTTTTGTACGATTCGTTTTTTAATCGAATGGCTTCCTTATATCCTATTTGATTGTAATAATTGGCAGAATCTACATTTTTATTATCATTGAAGATATTTGCCAATGCCGTTATTGAGTTCAGATAGGTGATGGTATTTACTACTTCTTTATTTTTTTGAGTATATGCGTAATTCTGTCGATATAATTCCAATGCTTCTTTGATGTTTCCCGTACGTCTTTTTACCGTTCCAATATTATAGTTCGCGCGAGAAATCATATCTTTTTGATCATGCTTTTGTGCATATTCAAAGAATTGAAGATAGTTGTCTAATGCCCGTTGATAGGCTCGTTTTCCATAATAAAAATCTCCTTTTTTTTCATAGGCAATCGCTGGATAATGAATACTCGAATTGTTTTTAGTCAAGGCAATAATACTATCGCTATACGCCAATACATTTTCGTCGGTATGCGTTACGGAAAGAATTCTGTAGCCAACAATAATATTCGTCTGATCAGTTGCTTTATTGTCATTTTTTGCTTTTTCTAAGTACTGTTCGCCATAGTAAATTTTTTGTTCTATTGTATTGGCTTCTTGCAATAACTTGTATATCTCGCCATATTCTTTACGTGTCACTTCTTCAATAGCTGTTTTTTCTTTTTGAGTACAACTACTTGCATATAATACTACTAGAACGATCATACATATTATTTTGTATGAAAACCGAATTTCTTTTTTAAAATCTAATGTCAATGTGGTAGTTTTTTTAGTTACATGAAAAAATGATACCTAAAAATAGTTCTTTTTTCAAAAAAAACATGGATTCATGAATATATACTACACATTCATGAATGTAGTACAACACTATTTGTAAGCTAACTTTTTGAGCTGTTGCTTTGTAATGCACACAAGTAACAGCTAATACCGAGTATGTGCAGTAATATAGAACCTGAATATTAGAGATTTGGAAAAGGGATGCCGAAAAACTTTCCAAAGAGATTAAATAAATAGAGTAGGTAAACTTAAAAGTAAATTATTATGGAAAATTCATTGTTTAAAAAAAATGAAATCACAAAGAAAGAGGCTGGTAAAATAGTTGGTGGTACAGACACCTATGAACAGGCCACCATTGGGATGAAACAAACAGTTTGGTGGCATATTATTTTAGGTGTTCGGACAGACTCAGAGTTTGCTTCTGACCACCAAGATTTTCAAGAACCTCAGTAATTTTTTGAAAACGAATAATAAGGAGCGTATATTTTCTATGCTCCCTATTATTTTTTCTGTTTTTGATTAATTCAATGATTCTAGCAAATGAAATTGCATATCATTTTCTTTAAAAAAACAGTAATTATTCTTCGCGTCAAATAGTATTTGATGCTATACCAAAAATAAACATACCAAAATGTTTTTTAGAAATTTTGTTTAAATTCTTAAAAGAATATGATATTAATAATTAGCATGTCTAAAAGGGAAGAAACAACTGATCATGTTATGGATTGGCTTGATGAATTTAATGGAGATTACTACAGACTCAATGGTGATGATTTTATTGATAAAGTAGATATTATTAATGGGAGGATACAGTTTGAAAATTTCAATCCCGAAGCTATTAACATTATTTGGAATCGTCGATGGTCTTCTGGTGGGCTAATCAATACAAAAAATGAGGTGCATTATGATGCTCTCGGAGCCAAAAATGCGAGCACACTACTATCATTACTCAGACGAGAAAATGGAGTTTTAAGATCATTCTTAAATTTAAATTTAGACAGTGCAGTTTGGACAACTCGCCCAGAAAAAATGTCAGCAAACAAAATAGAGAATTTAGAGATCGCTAAGTCTTGTAATTTATCAGTGCCAGAATATGTGATAACATCCTGCAAGTTAACTCTAAGTCAATTTGCAAAAAAGCACCAAAGAATTATTTGTAAACCTATTTCTGAAACACCTTCTTTTACGAGTTTCATTGAAAATGATGATATCGTTGAGTCCCTAATTCTGTATACAAAAAGGTTTACTACCGATCTAATAGAAGAGATTCCTAATTCTTTCTTTAAATCTCTTTTTCAACAAGAAATTATAAAAGAATTTGAAATTCGAGTTTTTTATTTAAACGATACCTGTTACTCAATGGCTATCTTTTCTCAAAATGATAAGCAGACTCAGGTAGATTTTAGAAACTATAATACTAAGAAACCTAATAGGACAGTACCTTTTAATCTTCCGAAGGAAGTTGAAAATAATGTGAAAAAATTCTGCAACAAAGCTGGATATAACATGGGCTCTTTAGATCTCATAAAGTCAACAGATGGTAAGTATTACTTCCTGGAAATCAATCCCATTGGTCAATT
Source organism: uncultured Kordia sp. (assembly GCA_964351775.1). Classification (GTDB taxonomy): domain Bacteria; phylum Bacteroidota; class Bacteroidia; order Flavobacteriales; family Flavobacteriaceae; genus Kordia. The sequence goes on from CAYGPQ010000042.1 coordinate 15,881, forward strand.
TGGAATGGTATCTTATCCGTGTAATTATTATTTAGAAAAAAAACTTGCAAAATACTTAGTAGATGAAAATAAAAAAATTAAACAAAAAAGGAGTACTGAAAGAATCATTTGAAAACTTAGAAAATCAGTTGCCTCTTTTTTTTAAAAATCCCAACATTAAAGAATTTTCAGTAAAAATAGATTCTTCTAATTTTATTGGTTTGGATGAGTTTCCGGTTTACAATTCAAAAAGTTCAGCTTGTCGACCATTCTATAAGCCAATTTCAAAAATACATTTCATCAATGAATAAGTCCAATTACATACATCTTTTCGCCAATTGTATTCCTGTTAAGGGAGCAAAAAATATAATCGTTTGCGATGTACAACGTGGTGCATATTTTGAAATAGATATGGTGCTCTATGAAATTCTTGTAGAACATTCCAACAAAACGATTGAAGAAATAATTAAGTTTTATGGTCAACAGTATGAAGATGAAATTCTCCATCAAATAGATCAACTTTTGAAAGAAGAACTTGTGCATATTACGGCTGAGTATTATTTGTTTCCTAAATTGGATCTCACCTGGGAAACTCCCTCAGTAATTACAAATATGATTATTGAATATGGTGATTATTTTGAAGAAAAGGAAGAAGAAATAGTAGATGACCTTATTAAATTAGGTGTGCAGTTTCTTGAATTGAGATTCTATTCAGAGGTGAGCTATGAAAAATTATGCAACATACTTCAAGCAATACAAAAAACGAAAGTTATTGGAATTTATTTAGTACTTCAAAGTTTTCCATGTAAGGATATTGACAAGTTTTTAATAGAAAACCAGCGAATAATTAGCGTCCTGCTGTCAAATGTCACAGACGCTGAAAAGGAACGTTATAAAAACTATGATAAGATATCAGTAGTTAAGAATAAAATAGTAAATAACGAAAACTGTGGAATCATTTGCCAAAATTCATTTCAGGTAAATCTAGAGTTGTTTACGGAAAGTCAACAATTTAATTCCTGTTTAAATAAAAAGCTTTCCTTACTCGAAAATGGAGCTATAAAAAATTGCCCTTCAATGCTCGAAACCTTAGGGAATATTAATGAATCTAGCCTAACAGAAATACTTGATTCAAAAAAAGACGATATTCATAAATATTGGAATATCACAAAGGATCAGATTGAAGTGTGCAAAGACTGTGAATTTCGTTATATCTGTACCGACTGCAGAGCCTTTAGGGGAAGTAACAATATTTACTCCAAACCTCTCAAATGCAACTACAACCCTTATAATGGTGAGTGGGAAGATAACTTAAGAGAGAAGGAAAGCAGAACGATATGATGTCTTCTCTTGAGAACATTTGGTTGCTTTTTATGTATGATCAAAAATAAGCAGTTTTGTATATTTTATCTCCTGTTTGTATGCACAAATTTTATAGGTTATAAGACTTTTAAGTTTTAGGAATCTTCTATTTTTTTAGAATTAAAGACACAAGAAGCGAGTGTCTTTAAATGTTCGCTTAAATCATCATTTTAATTTTTTACTCATGAAAAAAAAGAATCTACATCACTTGAACGTTCAAAAAAAGACAATTTCCAATTTGAACACTTCTCATCTAAAAGGCGGAACAGACATGCCTACGCTTGACATCTTAAATTCTCAATGTGTATGTGGCACTGATTTGTTTTGCAAGACAGTACCACCTTTTTGCATCTTTTAAAATAAAAGAACACATACCAATAAACATAACGAGTTACCATTTGTACTCACTACACAATTAACCTTTAAATTTTTAAATTATGAAACAACACATTTTAAGTATCGGAAAAGCTTTAACAAAAGCAGAACAAAGCACTATTCATGGTGGTTTTGGAGAAGAATGCGATCCACTTTCAGGAACATGTACAAATGATGGAGATTGTTATGAGCTTCACAATAGATTTCCATCAAGTTGTATAGCTGGTTGTTGTGTGACTCCATACTAGTGGAAAATAAGAAGATACTTTGAAGTTTACAGAGTCTTCTAGTTTTATCATCATAACCAACCATTATTTAGATCATAAAAAAACGGATAAAAAAGTGAAAACACTCATTTATCCGTTTGTTTGATCTTGATAAGATATCAACTTATACTGCAATCTTATACCATTTATAGTTTGAATTTACTGTAAAAGAAAATAATTATTTTTTTCTTGATTCAAACTAAAAAACGAAAGCATAGCCTAAGCTGAAGAACGGAAAAAAGGGTGTTTTATTCCAGTAAATCCAAATGGTAAATCGTATTATCTATATTTTTTAGTCGTGTTCGTACACTATAGCTTCCACAGCTCCCGTTGCAGAATTAATTACACCTGAAGTCGTTTGTACTGGTGACATCCGAACCCATGAACCTGCGTAAGTATTTCCAAAACCAAAAGATCCCCAAACTAATTTATGCGGTGTCCATTCATTTTCTCTATTTGGTGCTAGTAAATCCAAAGAATCACTAAATTCTTGTGCGATGTATTTTCCGCTTTTTAAAGCTTCATTAATACTGTTTTCCCAATCAGAAACCGACATGAATTTTCCGATATACACATCTTTTCCTTGCAAACCGTCTATAATTTTGATCACAAATTTATCTTTGAATGCTTTGAGAAGTGTGATGATGTTATGAGTTTTTCCTTCATAAATAACATCAGCATTTACGACCATTTCAGTCCAGGGAATGTATTTTAAGACCAATTCATTTTGATGTTCTTCGAACTTACGTTCATTGGCAAGTCTTCTTAATACCGCAAGATTTCTTTTGTCGCGCATAAACATCGTTCCTAAATGATCTGGAAAATAGACACTGTTCATGATAAAAGCTCTAAATAAATCTGGAGAAATATTGTTAAGTGAAAAATCGAAAATCAGCACTGCATCCACTTTTTTAGTTTCATGATACAATCCATCTGCCTTCATTTTTAAAGCAGCAATTGGGGCCATGTATACATTTCCATGTTTTCCGATGCGTTGCAATTCTTTTTTTAATAAATCTTCTAAAAAATTTCTAACGAGTTCACTATGCTCCTTTTCTGCTTCCACATCAGATACTAAAAAGATATTGATTTCAGAACTTTTTGTTTGTGTATAGGCTAGAATTTGTTCAATGACAAATTTAATGTATAGTGTTTGCGTTTTACGCGATATAAATTGTTTTCCTATGAGATCATTCGATAAAATTTGGTGTGTATTTCGAATGATTGGCTCAAAATTTTGAAACTCCATGCCTCCTATGGATGAGCCCATGTTTACTTCTAATACTTTGAATCCAGTTTTTGTTAAACTCAAATCCAATCGGCAACTAACGGGCACTTCTCGTTCATGACACATCATAGAAAATTGTGCGATGGTTTCGTCTCCACCAAAATAGAAATCAGCTATTTTTTGTACATCGTCATTAAAATATAGCGTTGGTATTTTTTGCAATAATTTAGGAATCAAGATACTTACTTCTGTTAGTTTTTGTGTAAGTTCTTTGTCAATCACTACAGGACAAGAAGAAATAGGATATTTGAAATTCCGGAAAATCTCAGGGATTAAACCTGTGTCTGTGTCTATTAAGGGTGAAATTGTTTCATACGATTCTACGTTAAAAGCATCATACATGTCAAATAAGATCGTTTGCTTCATCTCTGTCATTTTTTATGCGTTCATATTTTAGAAAGATAGTATTCCCCAATAGAAGAAATAAAATGCGATAAGGAAATTTGAAAATAGAATAATTGCGACAATACCAATGCTATGCACTTTACGAATGCGAATGATAAAGTAAATAATTGTACAAACTAATACTACGACGAATATGTAAAGTAACGTGAATAAATATTCGTATTGTTTTGGTAGTCCAAATGCTAAGGTATAAAAATTAGTATCTGCAGTATTGATGAATGCGTTTACAAATCCTAGCAATAATACAACACCAATAGCTGAACTTAACATTAATAGTAATTTTATAAGAACATTTGATTTTCGACTGCTCTTTTTTAGCAACATTGGAATTAAGTAACCAAAAAATGTAACTATACACATCATCAGCGCAATTAATAATGGTCCAAAGAATAGCATATCTGGTGCGCCAAAACTATTTCCCATTTTAGAAATTCCTTTGTTTACATTGATATCGTGTATAAAGTTTATGTTTGTATGAGCCACAGCAGTTTGCGTTTTCGGTTGTTGATTTGGCGATGCAACAAATTGTGTTATGATTTCTTTTGCTGATGGGCTAAAACTAGACGCATGCCCAGTTGTTTCGGTATGAATGACATACGCCGTAGTAATTTTTGATTGTAATATTTCTCCATTTTTTGCGGGCGTTATAGGATCATATTTTCCTGTGAAAATTAATGTTGGAACGTTTATTTGTAACCCTAACGAATCTATTTTGAAACGACCTTTTAGTTTTTCATTCCACTTGTCACAAACCACAAAATCAGATTTATAAAATGAGAGTCCTGCGGTTAATTTTGTAGTGGCATTGTTCTTTTTATAGTCTTTATACGAGTTGCTCGGAATGGTTTCGTTACAACTGACACAATAGTACATTCCATAATCTAATGATAACGCGCCTGAAAAAGCCGCGACCAATTCACTCAAGGCTTCTTTATTTCCGTTGTTAAATTCGTAAATTAATAGTGGTAGGATTTCTATGAGTTGTTGATTGTATAAGGCTTGATGAACTGCAATTTTGAAATCTTCTGCGTTGTATGTAAACGTGCCTTCTTCAATAATCGATTTGTTGACGGTTACGGTTATTGGGTTTTCCGAAAGTTTGGCAATGGTTTCATAGTATTTGCTTTCTAAATCTGGATAATTTGCATGGCAATTCGGATCATTTTTACAATCTTCAAATACTTTGTTCAGACTACTGACGTAATTGATTGTATTGTTTGTATAATATTCATTGAGCTCTGAAATGGGCGAATCTAATATTAAATTTGCTACATCCTCAGGAAAATCCGTTGCATATACTTGTGCCATATACGTTCCGTAGGAAACTCCATATACCGTCCAATGATCATAGTTTAGGTAGGTTTTCAGACTATGTAAATCTTTCGCAATATTTCCGCTATGATACGCTGTGATGTCAATTCCTTCAATTAATAGTTTTCGTTGACACGCCATTGCAGCCGCTGCTTTTTCGGCTTCATCTTCTGATGGCGTTTGATTTTTCGCTAATATTTTTAGAAAATCGGCACCTAAGTCTGGACATAATTTTGGTTCTGACAAACCCGTTCCTCTGATATCCACTAAAATAATATCGCTTTGTTCTCTTAATGGATGTGAAATCCAAGACCAAACAGCATTTATGGCACCAGCACCTGGTCCGCCTTCAATAATGACTACCGGGCTTGATTTTTTAGTATTGGAAGACGTGCTTTTTATGATCGCAACAGCTAATTTTACCTTGTTTTCAGTAGTTTCATCCCAATTTTCAGGAACCGTTAAATATCCCCATTCAATGTTTTCCTTTTTGAGTGTTTCTGAATTTGGATAGAAAGAGGCAGTTTTCTCAAAACTTTGCGCTTGTATCGCTAGTGTAGTGAGAAAAAAGATCCCTAAAAGTTTGATTATTTTATACATGTGTTATTTTTAGTTCTTTGACTTAAAAATTTGATTATAATATTTCGTAAACAATGACTTCAACAGCACCTTTTGCGGAGTTGATTACGCCTACATCTGTGGAAGCTTCTGACTTTCGTACCCAAACACCACCATAAATAGAATCAAAACCAAACATTCCCCATATCAATTTGTGTGGCGTCCATTCATTGTTATTATTGGGCGCTAAGTATAGGATGGAATCGCAAAATTCTTGCAAGATGAATTTTCCTGAGTCTAAGCTTTCCGTAATCGCAACTTCCCATTCAGTTTGTGTTAGAAATTTACCGACATAGACTTCTTTTCCTTGATATCCGCTAAACGGTTTTATGACAAAATCATCTTTGTGCTTTATCAAATCCGCAACAGCGCATTTTTCGACTTTATAATCCACTATTTTGCTCATGAATTCAACCGTCCACGGCATACATTGTTTTAACAGTCGATTGTCTGCTTCGCTAAACTTTCCTTCTTCCGCTAAAAATCTTAACAACGCTAAGTTTCGTTTATCTCCATACATATTCGTTGCCAAATTATCCGGATAATACGTTGTTCCTAAAAGAAAAGACCTTGTTACAATTGGTGGCATTTCTTTCATATCCATATCGAGCAAGGCATGAATGCGAATTGAATTGAAATACAGGTTTTTTCCCTCTAAATAGAGTGAAGTCGTATTTCCTGTGTATACATTCATGCGATATTCTTTTTCTTCACAAACGAAATTAACGACATCTTGGAAAAAACCAGCGGTTTCGTCAGAACTAACGATTTCATCTTGACCTTCTGTGAGTGCTATGAAAAGATTGATTTCTTTATCAATGTCATTGACACATTTTAGGATTTCATCTGTTATGAATTGAATGTAATTGATTTGTGTATTTTGAGAGATAAATTTTTCTTTCTTCACATCATTTCGTAATATCGAATGATAATTTCTGATTTCGTCTTCAAAACTTTGCACTTGCCAACCACCAATGGTAGAGCCAACATTTGCTTCCAACACTTTAAATCCGTCATCAGTATAAGTAACATCTAGTCGACAAGATGGCAACAGTTGTTTATCTTGACACATCATGGTGAATTCTGCTAATGTTGTGTTTCCTTCTAGATAAAAGTCAGCAATTTTTTGAATGTCATTATTAAAATACAATTCAGGTATTTGTGCAATTAGTTTAGGAATTCGAACACTTAGCAGTCTTATTTGCTTTGCCATTTCTTTTTCTATGACTACGGGCCAAGTACTTACTGGATAATGATATTTCTTGAAAATTTCAGGAACATTCGCAGTTTCACACTTGACTAATGAAGACAATTCAGGGTTTTTAGCCGCGATGAATTCATCGTGTTTAGAAAATAAAATGGTTTCCATAGGGGTTGATTTCATATTTAATGTATATTTTTTTATGCTTTTTTGATATAAATATTTGTAACTAAATCTGGGTATAATTTTGATTTGGATCAAGCTATTTTTAAATGTCAATTAAAATTAGATCGCTTTATGCTTATAAAACCTCGTACACAATGGCTTCTATGGCTCCTGTTGCCGCATTGATCACACCTGTATCTGTGGCAACTTCGGACATCCGCATAAAAACACCTGCATACATAGCACCAAAACCAAATATTCCCCATATTAGCTTATGCGGTGTCCATTCGTCGTTTTTGTTAGGAGCTAAGTATGGTTTGGAATCACAAAATTCTTGTAAGATGAATTCTCCTGAGTCTAAGTTTTCAGCAATTGCTGCTTCCCATTGTGCATCTGTTAGAAATTTTCCAACAAATACTTCTTTCCCTTGGAATCCACGAAATGGCTTGATAACGAAATTGTCTTTATTTTTAATTAAATCCGTAACAGCATGTTTTTCTCCTTTATAGTCCACTGTCTTGCTCAGAAGTTCTACTGTCCACGGAATACATTTTTTTAGTAATTGATTATCCGCTGCATTAAATTTACCGTTAGCAGCCAGCAATCGAAGTAATGCCAAATTTCGCTTATCACGATGAATACTCGTGGCCAAATTATCTGGAAAATAAGTAGTTCCTAAGAGAAAGGCTCTAGTGACAATTGGCGGAATATCCTTTATATCCATGTCTAACAATCCGTGCATACGTACCGAATTGAAGCATAGGTTTTTCCCTTCTAAATATAGGCTGTTAACGTCGCCAGTATATACTTTTATGGTGTATTCTTTTCCTTCATATACATCATGAATCAAGTCTTGGAAAAAATTAATGGTTTCCGTAGGTGAAACTGCTGCTTCTTCATCAAGCGACATAAAAATATTAATCTCTTTGTCTATATCATGAACACATTCTAAAATTTCATCAATGATAAATTTTATATAATTGATTTGTGTATTTCTCGATCTAAATTTTTCTTCCGAAACATCATTTTGTAAAATGGAATGACGACTTCGTATCTCCTTTTCAAAACTTTGCAATTGCCAACCTCCAATGGAAGAGCAAATATTTGCCTCTAAAACTTTAAATCCATCATCAGTATAGGTAACATCTAATCTACAAGAAGCTAAAAGTTGTTTTTCTTGACACATCATTGTAAACTCTGCAAGTGTTGTGTTTCCTTCCAAATAAAAGTCTGCAATTTTTTGAATGTCGTTGTCAAAATATAACTTAGGTATTTGGGCAATTAGCTTAGGAATTCGAACACTTAGCAACCTTATTTCCCTTGCCATTTCTTTTTCAATTAGTACCGGCCAACTACTGATAGGATAATGGAATTTCTTAAATATACTGGGCACATTTGCTGTTTCACACTTCACTAATGAAGGTAATTCAGGTTTTTTTCCTGCGATGAATTCATCATGTTTTGAAAATAAAATGGTTTCCATGTCCGTTAAATTTGTGGTAGGTTAAATTTTTTGCACGATATGCTGAGTAATGTATCTGCCTATTTTTTACGTTTAAAAATTAAAATCAATGTCGATTACATCTTCTGATTCAAATGGTAATGGAATTGAAATATTGACAAGTTTTTGAGTGGAATTTTTAATAAGCGCTTTTACCAATTTTTGATATTTGAGCCAAATCCAATGAATGGTATCTTCCGCGTATTTTCTCGAATCGTATGAAATATGAATGCTTAATTCGTCCGCTACCATTGCAAAATTGAACAGCAATGGAAGTCTACTATAATTCACATCAATCGGATATGGTTTTAAAATTACATCCGCTATTTTGATGACTTCTTTGTGAGAGAAATCTGTGTTTTGAAAAGCTACCAACACATCAAAAATCATGTGTCCGTTTTGTACATTGTAAGCCTCTTGAAATTCATCAATTTTTAGAATATCCGTTTGCACCAAATTAAGAATATGTTCAATTGTATCAGCTTCTTGAAGTTTTGTCCGTAACGGCAATGTTTTTGCGAACATTCCAATAATATCTTTCGTTTCCGGATGGCTTCTTCCCGAATTTACAGTGCCAATGACAATATCTGTATGATGATGTAACTTGAAAATTAAAATCTGTAACACTGCAACTAAAAAGTTGTGGATTGTTGTTTCTTTTTCCTGAATAAACGCTTGTAACTCCTTTGTTTCTTCGCGACTTAAAATACCATCATAGTGCTTTCCGTTGTAAGGGTGATTTTCAAGAATTACATCCGTTTTAAAACTTTCTTTTGGTTCGTAATTAGATAAATAATCCTTCCAAAAAGTAGGATTTACTGGTTTCGAAGCCTTTGTTAGCAACCATTCTGAATAATCTTTGAATTGTAATGTATGTTCCGTATTTTGTGGCGTCTCAACATTCCTATATGCCTGAATGAAATCTTTTGTAAATAATTCCAACGACCAACCATCCATGCTAATGTGATGCGTGCAAAATACCAATGTAGCTTTTACTTCGCTTTGCTTGATTAGCAATAGTTTGATTAATAGATCGTGTGTTAAATCAAATTCACTATTGATGTAATTTTTTATAGTTTCAGGTACTTGCGTTGATTCTTTTTCAAGGATGGAAACTACAAATTCCTGATCGTTGATGGCGTTTATTTTTTGATAGACCACACCGTTTTTCTCAACAAAATTCGTTCTTAATATTTCATGCTTTTTTAGTAATTGAGACATGGCTACACGTACGCTTTCTACCTCTAAATTTCCTTCAATTTCGAAAGCAGCTACCATATTATAAGCGATGGAAGTATGTGTGTCTTGTGCTGCTAACCATAGTGTATATTGAGGAAGTGTGACTTCGTACAACGGTTTTTGTGTTGCTTTAGGAATGTTTTGAACCGTGATTGTTTTGGTGGTTTCATCTTCTAAATAATTCGCTAAAGAAAGAATCGTTGGATTTTCAAAAATTGTTTTTAAAGTAATTGAATACGATAATTCATGCTGTATTTTATACACCAATTTCACCGCATTTAAGGAATGTCCGCCAAGCGTAAAATAGTTGTCTGTAATGTTTATATCCGATTCATAATGTAGCGTTTCTTTCCAAAAAGTAACCAATTGTTTTTGCAATGGCGTCATTGCTTTTAGTTGCACTTTCGCACCTTGTTTTTCTTTCGCTTTCGCTTGAATCAACGCTTTTCGATCTACTTTGTTATTCAATGTCATTGGAAATGCTTCCACTGTATTGAAAAGAGAAGGAATCATATAACTCGGTAATTGTTTTGACAATTCATGAATACAGGTTTCTACCTGAAAATCAGTGTTTTCAGGAATGATATATGCTGCTAAATAGGCTTCTTGATCTTCGTTCTTTTTAGGTACAACAATAGCTTGTTTTATGATTGAAAACGCGTTTAGTTTGGTTTCAATATCTTCTAATTCAATACGATATCCTCTTATTTTTACTTGGTTGTCATTTCGGCCTCCAAATATAATTTCTCCTGAAGTTGTCCAACTTCCGACATCGCCTGTTTCATAAATACGCCCGTCTCCAAAGGGATTTTTGATGAATTTATCGGATGTAATTTTTTGATTTTTATAATATCCAATCGCTAATCCATCTCCACCGATATAGATATTTCCCAACGTATGTTTTGGCACAATTTGCAAATTCGCATCTAAAATATAAAATTGTGTATTTGCTATCGGTTTTCCAATGTTTGAGGCTTGTTCCGCTGTTTTAATATGCTTTGTACTAGACCAAATGGTAGTTTCTGTGGGACCATACATATTCCAAAGTTGGCCGCATTTTTCCAATAATTGAGCTGCCAAATTGGTACTTAATAAATCGCCTCCACACAATACTTTTACAGCTTTGCTTCCACTCCATCCTGCATTGAATAACAGTTGATAGAAACTTGGCGTCGCCTGTATTATAGAAGGTTGTACTTGAGTTAACGTATCGATAATTGCACTTGGTGAAGCCAACATTTCATTCGTGGCTATATATAAAGTGGCGCCCGATAGTAAAGGAACAAAAAATTCGAGTATTGAAATATCAAACGAATAAGTCGTCACCGAAAATAATGTATCCGAACTCTCGACCCCTGGTTTTTGTTGCATGCTTAATAGAAAATTCAATAGAGAGGCATGCCCTATTTCTACACCTTTTGGATTTCCGGTGGAACCTGAAGTATAAATGATGTATGCAGTATCATTTCCTGTAACGATGAGTGATTCTTTTTCTTGTACTTCTTCATTTTTCATCATCATATCGGTGACAGCAATGATGGAATTTGTGGGTGTTTGAAGTGTTATTGTTGGTTGATCCGTGATGAGAATCTCCAAGTGACTATGATCTATGATGTATTGTAAACGCTCATTTGGAAATGTTGGATCGAGTGGAATGTATGATTTTCCCGCTTTTAAAATCCCCAACAACATCGCTATTAAATGTGTGGAACGTTCCATTAATACGCCAATACAATTTATATTGCTATCTTTTGTCAGTGATGTGATGTTCTTCGCAATCTGATTGGATTGTTTGTCCAATTTGCCATAAGTAAATGTATGCTCTGAATCGTAAACTGCCACTTTACCCGACTGTTTTTCAACTTGTTGCTTAAAAAAATCAAGAACTGTTTTTGTTTTTGGATAGGCAACTTCCGTTTTGTTAAAATCTACCAAAAGCTGCTGTTCTTCCGATGGCGTTATGTACTGTAACTCTTTTATTTTTTTGGTTGGATGCGCTAATAAATCCTGCAATAAGGTTTCAAAATGTGTGGTAACTGCACTGATGGTTGTCGCATCAAAATAGTTGATATTGTAATCAAAATCGATCGTAACATCTTCTTTTTCATCAAATTCTCTAATGTAAATTGCCAGCGCAACTCTTTCCGATTGATGTGTTAATGGGATCACAGTCGTTTTGGTCTCGCCAAAATTGTTTGCATAGTTTTGTTTTTCATACGAAAGTGTAATGTTGAAAATTTTCTCTTTTTCATGAAAAGCGCCCAATGCTTGAATGAGTTTTCCGAGTGGAAGTCGTTGATGGCGATAATCTTGACGCAACTGATTTTTGATGTTTAACACCAATTCTTCGAAGGTTTCTTCCAACTCTAATTCCATTCGCAAAGGCGAAACACCCATAAAAAGTCCCACCGTTTTTTTGAAAATCGATTTGCTTCTATTTAATACAGGCAATCCAATGGCGAAATCTGTGTTTTGGTGTTTTCTGCCAAAGTAGACATATAAAGCACCCAAAATGAAGTGAAATGTAGATACTTTGTATTGTTTGGCTAAAACCGTTAATTCATCATAGAACGTTCTCGATATAGCGAGCGATTTTCTACTGCTTTTATGAATGTTTTTGTACGTTTCTTTTTTCTTGAATAGATTTTCAGGCAAGCTGGAAAATTTAGCAGTCCAATATGTTTTATCTGCCTCAAAATCGGCTGAATTCTCATAAGATGCATCATCCATCACAAAATCTTTATACGTAAATGGATACGCACTGCTTACTGCTCCAGAAGCTAAGATTTCATTATAGTTTTTTACCAATCGTTGAAACATTAAGGAAGTTCCCCAACCATCTGTAATGATGTGATGGTATACCGAAAATAAATAGTGAAGCTTTGTGCTTACTTTTATCAGGATAAATTTGTGTAAAAAGGTTTCGCTGAGTAGTTGAAAAGGTTTTACAAACTCTTCAAGCATGAATGCATTTGCGACTTCTTCAGCGTTTTCATGCTCTGAAAAATCAATACATTTTAAATGATACGCATTATTTTCAATAACATTAGCAACGACTTCTCCATCATCCATTGTAAAGATCGTTCGATAGGCATCATGCTGACGTATTAAAGCTTCGTATGCTTCTTGAAATGTGTTTGCATCAAGATCGCCTTCAATCTTAATTTTTGCACCAATATTATAGATAGGCTCCTCTGGATATAAGAGTTGTTCATAGTAAACGTCATATTGAGGAAGCGTAAGTTTCATGAATTTTTGGTGATTTTTGCTTGTTTTTGATTTAAAATTTCAACGATGGTTATTATTTACAACCATTCTTCATTCAAAAGACTGTTTTTGTTTTCCACTCGAACGTCTTTCACTATTTTTCCGTAATCGAACTTTATGATTCTATCTGCTCTATGGAAATATGCGTCATCATGCGTTACCGCAATAATGGTTTTTCCTTCTTTTTGAAGTTTTGGAATTAATTCTTCATAAAAGAATTTACGAAAGTGCGGATCTTGATCTGCTGCCCATTCATCCAATACTAAGATTGGTTTTTTCTCCAGCAGTGCAAATATGAGTGACATTCGTTTACTTTGCCCTTTTGAAAAATTTCTACGAGCAGAATCTTCATTGTCATCTAATACGACTGCATCTAATTCCATCGTTTTTAAGAGTTCTCTATATTCAGGATTGTCTTCTGTGGTAAAGTTTTCGTAGTTTTTTGAAAAGATATAATTGTTGGTAAATACGGCGGCTGTTAAGTCTTGAAGCATTTCTTTAGTATTTTCCGCTTTTTTAGTATTCAAAATCAATTCACCATAAGAATTTGGATATAATCCAGTAAGAATGTTGATAAATGTACTTTTTCCAGAACCATTTCCACCAACAACAAAAAGAGTTTCTCCTTTGATTATCTTTAAATCAATAGGTCCTAAAGAGAAATTGCTTTCATTGGTACGATTTTCATACGTGAACGATGTATTGACAAATTCCATCGATTCAAACTCGGTAATTTCTTCTCTTGGTTTTGAAACTTCAATTTCATCTATTTGGAAATCGGATGCAAATGCTTTTAAACGTCTGTGTGCTACAAAAAACCGCGTATAAGTTTGTTGTAATTCCATTAAACTAGCAATTGGTGATGATATAAATAACAGAATAACTACATAAGCAATGACATCAGCTCTGTCTAAAAGCCCTAAACTTGGCAAAACAAATAAGATACATGCAATGACAAAGTACAGTCCATATTGACTTACCAAACTGATAAAGTAAAAGGCAAAACTTACTTCGTAATCTAAACTTTCAGCATTTTCACGATTCGGAATTAGAAAGCGATTCATGAGGTTTTTTCTTCTGAAATAATTCAATTTTAGTTCTTTAAATCCTTTGACAACATCATCTAAGTATTTGTAATATTCATCACTATACGATCTTAGTTTGGCTATTTTTTTAGACATTACTTTCATCACCACCAAGAACGAACACGCAACAACTATAATTAATGCAATTACAATAAATGCAGAGATATACGAAAGCGTAAACATGTATACCAAATATAAAACGAGTGTTAAGAGCGCATTAATAGTATTGGTAATGGTAAATGGTAAGGTGGAAAAGGTTCTTAAATCTTCCGCTGCGGTATAAAATCGTTGTGGGCCAAGTTTCTCAAGTCGTGCCAAAGGAATTTCTAGTATTTTCCCAAAGAGCTTCTTTTCTTCTCTGTAAAGTATATCATACGTAAACTTATAAAGTCGTTTTTGAAAAATGATATTGATGAGATAACTATATATCACCAACGATACAAACACCATTGCAATATAATCGCGCAAAAAGTCTTCATTCCCAGAAAGGGCATTGTTTATAATATATATAATTCCAAAACTTAATATAGTATTTAATAAAGAATAGATACTTATGTAAAAAATAGCTTTAAATGTGATTTTAAACATCATAGTTTTGGTCTTTTAGTCTTGCGATATGAATGATAACTCATTAGTGTTTTGTGTTGATTGTAAACGCGTAGATTTCTCCAATTACGGGAAAAAATAAATCCATAGCGGTACTTTCGTTAGTGACGGCAATAAAATCTTCTGACGTGTAATGTACAGGCCATTCAATCGTAATTTTGTTAACTCCTTCTTCAAGATACTCACTTGGTATTTGTAAAGCTACTTCATTCCATGCTGTGCTTAATGCAACATCTGGAAGTGTTTGCGCTTTCGTATTTATAGATATCTTGATTTTTCCATCTTTTATATAATGCGGTGTTCTGTAGATAAGATTTGCTTCTAAATCCTCTTTTCCCGTGGTGATGATATGAAATTCTTTAGTCGTATTTCGTACTTGTACATAATTCCTAAATATAGTTGTATTATACCCATTATATCCTTTGAGCTTGTAAAATGATTCTAACAAATCGGTTGGTTTCGCTTTGATTCCATGCTCAGAAATACGAACTTTCTTTAATTCATTTTCATAATTGTGACCTATCTGTTTAAGTGCCGCTACAATAGCATCTAACAATTCAATATCAATTAGTTTTTTTCCTGTTGGATGAATCAATGACATGCCACCTTCATACTGTTCCATTTGTCCATCCACAATGATTTTTTCAAAAGAACCACAAAGAATGGACGATGTTTTATGAGAAGTGAAATCCATGTATTGTAACATTACATCTTTGATCTCAGGATACAATTCAACCGCTTTTTTACAATGATAGTCCAACACATATTTGGGTTGTGAAAAGTGAGCGTTATGAATAGCAGCACAAAAATGCGCTATTGCTGCCGTTTCATTGGTTGGTTTGATGGATGAATCAGGAATTGAAGCTAGTGGAAATTCTTTTTCTGTAAGCGATTCTATAATAGCTTTTGAGGTGTATTTCATTGCCATTTTGATCCCTTTTTCTGAAAGATGACAATAGTCTAAATACAATTCTTTTCCAGCGACTTCAGTTGGATATTCATTCGCAAACACATCATACAAATCTACATACGGAATGTTTTGTTTGGTTGCTTTTTGAATTAATACATCGCGTATGACTTTAAAACATCGTGGTTTTGGACTGATTCCTCTTCCAAATAAGATGGTATCTTTGGACTCGTCTAAACATTTACGCGCAGCTTCAATTCTTCCAAGATGAATGTAACTCTGCGCCAAATATTCAAATCCAGTTGGGTTTGATGGATCAAAGGCAATCATCCGTTCGGCAGCCGCATTGAATTCTTCATGATTGTTGCTTGCCAAAGCTTCTTCTGCGTCTTTTTTTGCAGTAATCCATTCCTGAATTTGATTTTCGGGCAATCGTGTTAAAATTTTCTCTTCATCATCACTTTTCCAATCCAATAGATTGAAACCAGGAATAATGATGACTAAAGGAATGTTATAGATTTTACTCGTTTTTACAAGTACATTCAGATACTGCTGAACAATTTTTTCAAATATATTTTCGGTATGCGCTTTTACGCCATGATATCCTTGCTTTTCATAGATTTCAATGAATTTTTTATGATCTTCCACATTGATTTCTTCATACAGTTTGTGAACCCAATTGTTTCCAGCAAAGACAATAATTTGATCTGGTTTTAATTGTACACAAGACTGCGTTAATTCTTGAAGTTGATCGATTAGCAAACTATTTTTAGACAAATCAATGACTTCAACACCCTGAAACGCTTTACTTTTTGTCAACACTGCTTCCAGTTCTTTAGCAACTGAATATTTTGGCGCATAGAAATAACCTCTTGCCACCGATTCTCCCAATAGTACAATTCGCTTTTTGTCTGATTTGGCCGGTAATTGATTTACATTTGCCCACGAATGCCATTCCGAATATTTTTCTATATCACGTTGATAGACTTCACTCCCGTTCAATATTTTCTTTTTCCAGATGCCAACCGTATCTGTCTTTGTAAAATTAGTTCGCGGCGCTCTTTTATTTATTTTATGTAGACCATATTTAGAAGATCCAATTTCATCAAATATTTGTTTGATAGCTGTCATATCTTTTGATTCAGCCATCAATAAATGAGATAATTCGTCTGCTTTTTCTTTAACTATATCTTTATTTTCCAATATATCCGTTTTTAAAGTTTATATAAAAGTGTACACATCGTGTTCAATGCCACTTTTAGTTTTGTTAGCATCATTTTGTAAAAAGAGTCGCAAGAGATCAAAATTATTTTGACTTCGATCAATGATAAAATCTTCTAATACTAAACAATCAATATCCGTATCTACAAAACATCTAATTGCGTCTTCTGGCGTACAAACAATAGGTTCTCCTCTTACATTAAATGAGGTGTTTAGTAATATTGGACAATCTGTAATTTCGTCAAATGCTTTGAGCAAGTCATAAAAACGCCCATTGGCTTCTTTCGTTACTGTTTGCAATCGGGCTGAACCATCAATATGAGTAATTGCCGGAAGATCGAGCTTGGAAATCACTTGGCAGGTTTCTAGCATGTAAGGCGATTCATGATCTATATCGAAATGTGCTGCCACTTTTTCTTGCAATGCCGCTGGCGCAAAAGGTCGGAAACCTTCTCGCTTTTTTACCATGGCGTTAATTCGGTCTTTCATTGCTGGGTTTCTAGGATCCGCAATGATAGATCTTGCACCAAGTGCTCTTGGACCAAATTCCATTCTTCCCTGAAACCAACCAATTACTTTTCCTTTACTTAAACGTTTGGCAACTTCTTTGATGAGATTTTCTTTATCGTTGACATGTGCCGTATAGTTGAAACTTGTGGCTCCTAAGGTTTGTGCAATTTCATCTGCCGTAAATGATGGACCTAAATACACATGCGGAATTCGTTCATTTTTTGGCCGTTTTCCTGTGCGTTTTAAATGTGCCAAAGCAGCCGCTCCAAGTGCGCCACCTGCATCATTGGATGAAGGTTGTACAAATAGTTTTTTGAATTTTGTGTTTTTCAAAATTTTTCCATTCGCAACACAGTTGAGCGCAACACCACCAGCCATACATAAGTTTTCTAGCCCTGTTTTTTTGTATAAATAGCTTGCTTTTTCTATGAGTGTTTCTTCCAAAACTACTTGAAGACTTTTTGCAATATCCATGTGAAATTGTTCCATTTCAGATTCACGTTCTCTCGGAGGTCTTCCCATCAAAGCTGGCAAAGCATCTGTGTACATTCGGTTTCCTTTTACAAAGTCAAAATACTCCATATTGAGTTTAAATTGCCCTTCGGAATGTAGTTCAATGAGTTTTCGAATCTTATCCACATAAATAGGTTTTCCATAAGGCGCTAAACCCATCACTTTGTATTCCCCATTGTTTACTAAAAACCCTAAATAACTTGTAATGGTACTGTATAATAATCCTATGGAATGTGGAAAATGCACTTCTTCAAAGAGTTCTATATGTGCTGCAATTCCTTTTCCGTAGGTGGTTGTTGCCCATTCGCCAACACCGTCCACCGTAAGTAAAGCTGCTTCCTCAAAACCAGAGAAATAATACGCGCTTGCGGCATGTGATAAGTGATGATCAAAGTAAAGAATTTCACCTTCAAACCCAAGAATGGTGCGAATTTCTTCTTCAACTCTGTTAAAATTAGTTGCTTCTAAAGTACCATCATTTTTTATAAGTCCACTCCAGATTTGTCTCGATATTTTTTTTCTAGGGTCTTCATAAAATGCGATACAGTCTACATCTTTTATAGAGATTCCCGCTTCTTTTAAGCAGTAGTTTAAAGCGTTTTTTGGAATGGAAGGGTCAAATTTCACTCGTGTAAATCGTTCTTCTTCTGCGGCAGCAATCAGTTTTCCATTTTGTAAGATACAACAAGACGCATCATGGTAAAAAGCTGATATTCCAATGATATTAACGTTCATAAAGTTAGTTTAATAGTTGATAATTGTTTGATTGGGGAAAGGTTTCTTGCGGTTTTACTAAAGACAAAGACTCGTTTGTTGCGTCTAAATTAGTTTGGTATACTTTGATGTTTGTTCTTTAAAATAAGTATCGAAATATAGTGGATGTTCAAAGATAAAAAAGTGATTTCCTGCAAGTTCGGTGATGACGACTTCTTCGGTGGTAACTTCTTTCCAACCCGCAATTTCTTGGGCAGTAATATCTTCTTCCGAACCGTAAAATACATCAATAGGAATACTGATTTGTTCGGTGGTTTCATCATACGTATAGCCTTCTACACATTTATAATCGGCTTTTAAAATGGGTGCAAAAAAGTCAATCAATTCTGGATCGTTTCCTATTTCCTTCGGGATTCCACCAAGTTTGGTGATTTCTTCCCAAAATTCACGATTGGGTAAGTTGGAAACAATTTTTTCTTTACAATATTTTGGTCCTTTGACACCATTGATAATAAGTTTTACAGGCAATTGCAGTCCTAATTTTTCTAGTTTTCTACATATTTGATATGCGATCATAGAACCCATGCTGTGTCCGTAAATGATATACGGTTCTTTCGATTTGATTTCCTGTACTACTTTAGGAAATAAATCTGTGATTACTTCCTCAATACTCGTGAGTAATTCTTCTCCCATTCGAGTTCCTCTTCCTGCATATTCTAAGACAACTGCATTTAACTCTTTTTTAAACAGCGAGTTAAACGAGTATTTGTTGCCACCTGCAAATGTAAACGCGATGATTTTCATATAGTTTATTATTATTCTTGTTTAAAGATGTGTTATAATTCTATTTGCTTGTACGTTTTAGACGCATCTTTCACATTGCTTTGCTTGAGTAAAATATGTGCGGCTAAGAGTGAAATCGTTGTCATTTCAAACATCGTTCGGATATCGAGTTTGACCGTAAGCTCTTTGTTGATTCTTGAAACCATTCGTACAGCGAGTAGTGAGTGACCGCCTAATTCGAAGAAATTATCCATCACTCCAATTTTTTCTATCCCAAGTAATTCCTGCCAAATTGCTACTAATTGCGTTTCTATGTCATTTGTTGGCGCTACATATTCAACCGTTTGATATGCGTTGTCATCAATAGCTGGCAACGCTTTTTTGTCTATTTTACCATTTTTTGTCAATGGAAATACTTCGAGTTGCATGTACAATTTAGGAATCATATAGTCTGGCAATTTTTCCGCTAAATTCACTTGAATCGCCTTGGTATCAATTTCCTGTGAAGCAATTATGTATGCAATCAATTGTTTTCCATCGGTTTGATCGTCCACTGCAATTACTACGGAGTTCGAAATTGTTGGAATCGTGTTGATGACATTTTCTATTTCGCCCAATTCAATACGATAGCCTCTAATTTTTACTTGATCGTCAATTCGTCCTAAATACTGAATGGTTCCATCAGTTTGTCGTTTTGCTAAATCGCCAGTTTTGTATAGATTTCCAGTTTTTTGGAATGGATTTTTAATGAATTTTTCACGCGTCAATTCTGGAGCATCTAAATACCCTTCCGAAAGTCCTTTTCCGCTGATACAAAGTTCACCAACGGCACCAATAGGCACTAAATCAGTATTTGCATCTACAATATAAACTTCCGTGTTTGCAATTGGACTTCCAATGGATATCTGGTCAGCAGTAGTTACTTCATAAACCATACAACCTACGGTCGCTTCTGTGGGACCGTATTCATTGAAAATTTTGATATTCGGATTGATTCCTTTCAGAATTTCTATATGAGTCGCTTTTAATTCTTCTCCTCCTAAAATTGCTACTTGCAACTGTTCACTTTCAATGGCGACATCTTTTAGTAAACTTACATGCGAAGGCGTCATTTTTATACATGCGATGCCACTTTCAATATAATCATAAAGCAAAGCAATCGTATCTTGACTTTCATCAAATACGGTAATTAATCCGCCACTAATGAGTGGTAAAAAGATACTTGTGATGGTTAAATCGAATGAAGGCGAGGTAAACAATCCGAAATCGGCTTGATGTCCTTTTCCAACATAACAATCGCTTCCCCATTGTACATAATTTGCTAATGAATCGTGCGTGATTGGAGTTCCTTTTGGATTTCCTGTGGATCCGGAAGTGTAAATGATGTACGCGGTGTCTTGTAACTCTACTTTCGTTTTGAGTGCTGTATCAAAC
Organism: uncultured Kordia sp.; assembly: GCA_964351775.1. Lineage (GTDB taxonomy): Bacteria > Bacteroidota > Bacteroidia > Flavobacteriales > Flavobacteriaceae > Kordia. Next base: position 36,631 of record CAYGPQ010000042.1, read on the forward strand.
TGATCTGCGACAAATTCTACATCTAACGCCAATAATGTTCCTGTGTAATACTCCAACTCAAACATATAATTGGTATCCGAAATCAACAAGTTGATGCCTGAGTTTTCCAAGATATATTGTTTACGAGCTACTGGATATTCCGTGTCAATCGGAACGTATACACAACCCGCTTTTAAGATGCCCAAAATTGTAATAATATACGCTTCACTTCTATCCAAATGAATTCCGATATGATTTCCTTTTTCAATTTGATATTCCGTATGTAAACAATTTGCCAACTGACTCGATTGTTCGTCTAATTCTTGATAGCTTAGTTCCACACCATTGAACATAACAGCAATTGCTGTTGGATTTTCCTCCACCTGTGCTTTAAATAACGTGAGCACTGTCTCTGTTGGAAATTCCGTTTCCGTAGCGTTGAATTTTTCACTTAATTCATGTTGCTCAGCATCTGGAAGTATGGTATGATTTGTTATGTGTGCTTCTTCATGATGCAAATAGTTCTGCAAGAAATTATCAAAATACACAAAAATATCTTCTAAACTGTGCCCCGATTTTAATGCTCTGGATTGACTGAATGAAATCATCATTTCGTCTCCCGTAGCATTTACAATAAATTCTAAGAAGGTATTGGTACGTTCATAACCGTTTACCGCCAAATCGCCCACTTGCATTTCCGCCAAATGATTCTCAAATGCGTCACTTTCTACTAGTTTATCAATCACATGAAAATCTACATAGTTGAATAAGATATCAAAAAACGGGTTTTGATCTGAACTTTCCTGATGCTGTTTCGCGATCTCTATTAAAGAGTAGCGATCTTTTCCTTTTAATTCTTGCAGTGTCACATCTACGGAAGTGATATATTCCATCCAAGTATTGCTATCCTTTATTTCATATCGGAAAGGCACTGTGTTTAGGAAACATCCCAAAAGTTTGTCTCCGTCTTCCATAATGGGTCTTCTGTGCGCAACCGTTCCTACGGTAATGTCTTTTTCATAAGAGAATAGACTTAATACATATAGATAACCTGCAAAGAATAGACCTCTAGGCGTGATGTGATCTTTTTTACATTTGGCAACAATTTCATGATAGAAATCTTGCGGATACATTTTGTTGGATTGATAGTAATAGCGTTCTTCCGACAAAATATTTAATCGCTTATGATCTTTTAATCGATCTGTCCAATACGCGATGTTTTCTTCGTTGCGAAGTTCCATTAAGTCTGAAATCACACTTTCTTTAATTCCGATGGCTAATGACTTAGCTTGATAGTTTGCATTTTCTTTGAGTGCAAAATAGGTTTCCATTAATTCCGAACGGAAACTCTTGTCGGACCAACCATCCATAATGGCATGATGAAATTGAAACACAAACATGGAATCAGTGTCGCCCATTTCAAAAAGATGCACACGCCATAACGGTGCTTGCGTAACATCAAATGGATGTTGCTCGCGCTCTTCTTCTAAGAAAGTGTTGATGTAGTGCTGTTTTTCGTCTATGGTTTTGTCACTTATATTCACAAGTGCAATGGCAACTTCTATTTCCTTGCGAATGATTTGCACAGGATTTTCATATTCATATAAATGGAAGGATGTCCGCAATGTTTCATGCTTTTGCACTAAGATTTGCAACGCTTTCTCCATGAGTGGAATGTCTACTTTTCCAATCTGCGACACCATTTGATCATGATAGATGCCGAGTTCG
>CAYGPQ010000043.1:0-37837 GCA_964351775.1 uncultured Kordia sp.
GTAAGTTGAACTAATCCCGCTGAAAAGCGGGATCTCATATTGAGAAATTTATGCTAAACTTGATTCAGTATCTAAGGCGCGTGCAAAACCGTAAGTTGAAGGAATCACCGCTGAAAAGCGGGATCACACAATTAAAAATATATAGTAAAAATATATGAATCCAATTACTGTCATTATCATCGTCATTGTCATTATGGACTCTTCCTGAGTTGATACAAACTGCTATTCATAAAACTGAAGCCTGTATCAACAACGATACAGGCTTTTTTTAGTGAAACTCAACTTTGAGAAGCCTGAAAGGCGCACTCAAAGTTGTAAGTTGAACTAATCCCGCTGAAAAGCGGGATCTCATATTGAGAAATTTATGCTGAAAAGAAGAATCTCACAATTAAAATTACACGTTGAACATCGTATAAAAAAATGTTTAAAACATTGAAGGTTAGTAAAATAAGTAAAAAAAACAGCGATTGATTTTAGGTTAACAAATGAAATCAACTATTAAAAAACTGTACAATAAATTAATTTCGAACTCGTAATAATTATGAACATGTATTATAAAGAAGGTAGTATCATATATCACAACGGTACTTATATACATCCAGAAAATGCCAACGGAGACGTATACAGTCAAGCATTACACTATGGAAATGGTGTTTTTGAAGGCATCAGAGCCTACAAAACAAAATTTGGTGCAAAAATTTTCAAAGCAGCCGAACACTACAAACGTTTACAATACGGAGCTGAAGTGATGGGAATTCCATTCAAATATACAATTGACGAACTCATTAGAATTACGTATACACTTCTAGAAAAAAACAACTTACAAGACGCGTACATACGACCAATTATCATCACAGGGGCAAACATGAGTTTATCAACTTCTCAAGATGCAACACTCACCATTCAATGTTGGGAATGGGGAAAATTAATGGGTGACAAACTCCTGAAAGTAAAAACATCGCGTTTTGAACGTCCCAATCCAAAATCGTGTTTTGTAGAAGCAAAAGTTACAGGACATTATATCAATTCAATTCTATCGACCAATGAAGCTAAAAATGCAGGCTATGACGAAGCGTTATTACTCGATATGAATGGAAACATAGCAGAAGCTTCTGGCGCAAATATTTTCATGGAAAAAGACGGAAAACTGTACACGCCAAAACGTGGACATATCATGGCGGGAATTACGCGTGATACCATCATAGAAATTTCCAAAGAAGAAGGTTTTCCAGTTGAAGAAAAACAATTTACATTGGATGAACTAAAACAAGCCGATAGCGCATTCTTCACAGGAACTGCGGCAGAAGTTGTTGGTTTACAATCGTTGGATGAATATCATTTTCCATTGTCATGGGAATCGTCTCTTGGTTACAAACTTATGCAACTATACAAACAACAAGTACTGTGCGAACGCTCACAAAAACTATCAGAAGCGATATGAACAATCTAAATAAATACAGCAAAACAGTCACACAAGATCCTACGCAACCTGCGGCACAAGCGATGTTACATGCCATCGGATTGACGAAAAAAGACTTTTTCAAACCTATCATCGGAATTGCAAGTACAGGATATGAAGGAAATCCGTGTAACATGCACTTAAATGATTTGGCAAAACTGACGAAACAAGGAACTAAAAATGTGGATGTCATAGGTTTAATATTCAATACGATTGGTGTCAGCGACGGAATCTCTATGGGAACTCCCGGAATGCGCTATTCGTTGCCTTCACGTGATATCATTGCGGATTCTATGGAAACCGTGGTGCAAGCCATGAGTTACGACGGACTCATTACAGTGGTTGGTTGTGACAAAAATATGCCTGGCGCACTCATGGCAATGATTCGCTTAAATCGTCCAAGTATCTTAGTCTATGGTGGCACGATTGATTCAGGTTGTCACAATGGAAAAAAACTCGATGTGGTTTCTGCTTTTGAAGCTTGGGGAAGCAAAGTTGCTGGAACGATGAACGAAACAGAATATCAAAGCATTGTTGAAAAAGCCTGTCCCGGTGCTGGCGCTTGTGGCGGAATGTACACGGCAAATACCATGGCTTCTGCAATAGAAGCGTTGGGAATGACCTTACCATTCAATTCGTCAAATCCTGCGTTGAGTGATGCCAAACAACAAGAATCTATCGCGGCTGGTGAAGCCATGCGTTTACTCTTAGAAAAAGACATCAAACCGTCGGATATCATCACACGAAAATCCTTAGAAAATGCAGTGCGTTTAGTAACTATTTTGGGCGGCTCCACCAATGCAGTATTACACTTTTTGGCAATTGCCAGAGCAGCTCAAATTGATTTTACCCTAAAAGACTTTCAAAAAATAAGCGATACTACACCATTTTTAGCCGATTTAAAACCGAGTGGAAAATACTTGATGGAAGATGTGCATGCGGTTGGAGGAATTCCTGCGGTATTAAAATATCTACTCAAAAAAGGACTCATTCATGGCGATTGTATAACCGTTACCGGAAAAACCATTGCGGAAAACCTATTAGATGTGGATGACTTAACAGAAGGACAAGATGTCATCAAAACCATTGAAAATCCAATCAAAATATCAGGGCATTTACGCATGTTGTACGGAAATCTGGCAACAGAAGGAAGTGTAGCAAAAATCACTGGAAAAGAAGGGTTGACCTTTTCAGGAAAAGCCAAAGTATTTGAAAGTGAATACGAAGCCAATGACGGAATCCGTGATGGAAAAGTAGAAAAAGGCGATGTCGTCGTCATTCGGTATGAAGGACCAAAAGGCGGTCCTGGCATGCCAGAAATGTTAAAACCAACGGCCGCAATTATGGGCGCAGGTTTAGGGAAAGATGTGGCACTCATTACGGACGGACGCTTTTCAGGCGGAACACATGGTTTTGTGGTCGGACACATCACACCAGAAGCACAAGAAGGCGGAACGATCGCACTCGTAAAAGATGGCGATATCATCACCATTGATGCAGAAACAAATTCAATTCTATTAGAAGTCTTTGAAGAAGAACTACAAGAACGTAGAAAACAATGGAAAGCACCCGAACTCAAATTTGAGCGCGGTGTATTATACAAATATGCAAAAACAGTCTCATCCGCATCCAAAGGATGTGTTACGGATGAGTTTTAATTCCCGTGAAAACGGAAATCTCATAGTCGAAAAATAAAAAGAAGATCGATACAAAAACACAAGAGATGAAAGAAACTCAAACAATAGAAAATAAAGAAGTGACTTCACAAAAAACCGAACGTATCTCAGGAAGCGAAGCTATAGTTCGCTGTTTATTGGCAGAAGGTGTAGATATTCTTTACGGATATCCTGGCGGAGCAATTATGCCAGTATATGACGAATTATACAAATACCAAGACAAAATACATCATGTACTAACGCGCCACGAACAAGGCGCGACACATTCGGCACAAGGATATGCGCGAATTTCCGGAAAAGTGGGTGTGGTAATGGCAACTTCAGGTCCAGGAGCCACCAACCTCATCACGGGAATTGCAGATGCACAAATAGATTCTACTCCCATGGTGTGTATTACTGGGCAAGTAGCTTCACACTTATTAGGAAGCGATGCCTTTCAAGAAACAGACATTGTCGGAATCTCAACGCCAGTGACCAAATGGAATCATCAAATTACGAAAGCATCTGAAATTCCAGAAGTCATGGCAAAAGCATTTTACATTGCCAAAAGTGGTCGTCCAGGACCCGTTTTAATCGACATTACGAAAGATGCGCAATTTGAAGAATTCGATTTCTCATACAAAAAATGCACAGGTGTTCGCAGTTACAAACCTGTTCCTGAAACGGACATAAAATCAATTGAAGCTGCGGCTGAATTGATCAACAATGCTAAAAAACCATTCATAGTTTGGGGACAAGGTGTGATTTTAGGCGAAGCTGAAGAAGCGTTCAAAGCGTTTATTGAAAAAGCAGGAATTCCTTCCGCTTGGACTATTTTGGGAGCTTCCGCAATTCCAACGACACATCCATTAAATGTCGGAATGGTAGGAATGCACGGAAACTATGCGCCCAATGTATTGACAAATGAATGCGATGTGTTAATTGCCATCGGAATGCGTTTTGACGATCGTGTTACGGGAAAACTAGATGAATATGCACGACAAGCCAAGGTAGTTCACTTTGAAATTGATCCTGCGGAAGTAGATAAAAATGTAAAAACAGACGTAGCCGTTTTGGGTGATGCGAAAGCGAGTTTAGAAGCTATTTTACCATTGATTCATAAAAAATCACATACAGATTGGCATCAAAAATTCAAGGATTTATACGAAATTGAATATGAAAAAGTAATCAAACATGACTTGCATCCAACGAAAGAAGGATTGACCATGGGTGAAGTATTGCATCAAATAAATTTGGAAAGCAAAGGCGAAGCAGCCATTGTTTCTGATGTTGGTCAACACCAAATGATTGCCTGTCGCTATGCAAAATTCAATCAAACAAAAAGTAATATTACTTCTGGCGGATTGGGCACGATGGGATTTGGATTGCCAGCCGCCATTGGTGCAAAAATGGCAGCTCCAGAGCGTGAAGTCGTTTCTATTTCGGGCGATGGCGGTTACCAAATGACGATTCAGGAATTAGGGACTATTTTTCAGCAAAAAACAGCAGTGAAAATCGTGGTATTAAACAATGATTTCTTAGGAATGGTGCGTCAGTGGCAACAATTATTTTTTGACAAACGCTATGCATCTACTGAAATGACGAATCCGGATTTTGTAGCAATTGCCAAAGGGTATTATATCAACGCACGACGTGTTACCAAACGAGAAGAATTGGCGGAAGCAGTTGCCGAAATGATGGCGAGCAAAGAAGCTTATTTCTTGGAAGTTTGTGTAGAAAAGGAAGATAATGTATTTCCAATGGTTCCATCAGGAGCATCGGTTTCAGATATACGATTGAGTTAATTTAATCAAAAAAAAAATCAAGAAAATAGACAGAGAATAGACGATTCACGATAACTCTGCTGAGTTTATCGAAGTGCATTTTTTTTATTTAAAGAGGTATGAAAAAATCACTCGAATTGACGTTTTAAAAACTTAGAGAATAGACTTTTTGAATTGCCAAAAGAACTAGCGTTAGCATCTTTTTTCTTTCGTCTTTTTTCTAACATCTTTACAAAAATATGGAAAAAGAACTTAAACAATTTACAGTTTCAGTATATACTGAAAACAATATCGGATTGTTGAACAGAATTTCAGCAATATTCCAACGTAGACACATCAATATTGAAAGTATGAACATCTCTGTTTCAGAAATTGAAGGCGTATCTAGATTTACTATTGTAGTCATTATGACTGAAGAAAAAATTAAAAAAATCATTGGTCAGATTGAAAAACAAATTGAAGTCATCAAAGCGTATTATCACACAGAAGAAGAAATCATTTATCAAGAATCGTGCATCTTTAAAATGAAGTCAGATTTATTGTTCGATGAACGTCAAATTCAGAATATCATCAAAGATAGCAATGCACGAATTGTCACGGTAAACAAAGAGTTTTTTGTCATCGAAAAATCGGGAAGAAAAGAAGAAATCGAATTATTACATAGAGAATTAAGCGTATTTGGCATTATGCAATTTACCCGATCTGGACGGATTTCGGTTTCTAAAGAAGAAATGCAAATATCAAAAATATTAGCAACACTCAATCATTAAATAAAAAATATTATAGAGAATAGAGTCAAGAATATAGAAGTCTAACATCTTTTTTCTATGTCCTTTTTTCAAAAATTAAAAAAGAAAACCATGTCAAATTATTTCAACACACTATCATTACGAGATCAATTAGCACAACTAGGAAAATGTAGATTTATGAACGCGTCTGAATTTACAGATGGCGTCAATGCACTAAAAGACAAGAAAATTGTCATTGTCGGTTGTGGCGCACAAGGACTCAATCAAGGACTCAATATGCGCGATTCAGGATTGGATATTTCGTATGCACTAAGACAACAAGCCATTGATGAAGAACGCGCTTCGTATACAAACGCAACTTCACACGGTTTCAAAGTTGGAACCTACAAAAACCTAATTCCAACCGCAGATTTAGTATTAAATCTTACACCAGATAAGCAACATACTTCCGTAGTAAAAGCAGTGATGCCGTTGATGAAAAAAGGAGCAACTTTGAGTTATTCGCACGGTTTCAATATTGTGGAAGAAGGCACGCAAATTCGTGAAGATATCACCGTGATTATGGTGGCGCCAAAATGTCCAGGAACGGAAGTCAGAGAAGAATACAAACGTGGTTTTGGAGTACCAACGTTAATTGCAGTACATCCAGAAAATGACCCTGAAAACAAAGGTTGGGCACAAGCAAAAGCGTATGCCGTGGCAACTGGTGGAGACAAAGCGGGCGTATTAGAATCTTCTTTTATTGCAGAAGTAAAAAGTGATTTAATGGGCGAACAAACTATTTTGTGTGGCGTGTTGCAAACAGGATCTATCTTAGCTTTTGATAAAATGGTCGCGGAAGGAATTGATGCCAATTATGCGGCAAAATTAATTCAACTCGGTTGGGAAACCATCACGGAAGCGTTGAAACACGGAGGAATTACCAATATGATGGATCGTTTATCGAATCCTGCAAAATTGAAAGCGTTTGAACTTTCTGAGGAATTAAAAACTATCATGAAGCCACTTTTTGAAAAGCATATGGACGATATTATTTCCGGACATTTCTCAGAAACCATGATGGAAGATTGGGCAAATGACGATAAAAACCTCCTCAAATGGCGTGAAGCAACAGGCGAAACAGCTTTTGAAAAAACAGCATTAACAACCGATCATATTTCGGAACAAGAATACTTTGATCACGGTGTTTTATTAGTCGCTTTTGTAAAATCGGGTGTAGAATTGGCATTTGAGACGATGGTAAGTGCCGGAATTATTGAAGATTCTGCGTATTACGAATCGCTGCATGAATTACCATTAATCGCAAATACGATTGCTCGAAAAAAATTATTTGAAATGAATCGAGTGATTTCTGATACAGCCGAATATGGTTGCTATTTGTTCGATCATGCGTGCAAACCGTTATTGGTAGACTTTATGAAAAATGTTTCCACAGACGTTATTGGAACCGCATTTTCAAGTTCAAATACAGTGGATAATTTAGACCTTATTGCGGTAAATGATGCCATTCGAAATCATCCGATAGAAGCGGTTGGAAAACGATTGAGAGCAGCCATGACAGCAATGAAAACCATCAAAACGGAAGCAACGAAAGAAAACTCAGTTGCAGTTTAGATATAAAAAATATACTAAAAAAACAGCTCACATCGAATTGACAATTTCAAACTATTAAAACAGCAGAAACGTCAATTCGAGTGGTTTTTATCAGATTGACAACATCAAAACGATAAAAATTGTATCGAGCATAGCTATATAACTTAATTAGAAAGACATTTTGCCAATCACAACAAAAACATACAGTCCAACACTTGAAGCCGTCAAAAAAGCAGCAGAAACGCTCAAAGGAATTGCTTCGTTAACACCGTTGAGTTACAACGAATACTATTCTAAACAATTTGATTGCAATGTATTCTTCAAACGAGAAGATTTACAACAAGTCCGATCTTACAAAATTAGAGGTTCATACAATAAAATTGCTTCCTTGACAGCCACACAAATAGAAAACGAAATTGTGTGTGCAAGTGCTGGAAATCATGCGCAAGGTGTAGCGTTATCGTGTAAATTATTAAAAATAAAAGGCACGATTTTTATGCCAACACCCACGCCAAATCAAAAAATTGAACAAGTAAAAATGTTTGGTGAAGAATATGTTGACGTGGTTTTAATTGGCGATAGTTTTGACGATGCGTATCACGCGGCAATGCTAGAATGTGAGCGATTGAACAAAACTTTCATTCATCCGTTTAACGATGAAAAAGTCATTGAAGGACAAGCTACGATTGGTTTGGAAATTTTGAAACAGACCAAAAATCCAATCGATTATGTATTTGTGCCTGTTGGCGGTGGCGGATTAGCTGCTGGATTGTCTTCCGTTTTTAAAATATTATCTCCGACGACAAAAATTATTGGTGTAGAACCCAAAGGCGCGCCTTCCATGTCAACATCGATCAAAAATGCTCGGAATACAACCTTAAAAAACATTGAAAATTTTGTGGATGGCGCAGCCGTAAAACGTGTAGGCGATTTGAATTTTGCAATTTGTAAAGAAAATTTACACGATATGGTTACGATTGATGAAGGCAAAGTATGTCAAATTATCTTAGACTTATACAACCGACAAGCTATCGTCGTAGAACCTGCTGGTGCTTTAAGCATTGCTTCTTTATCGCAATATGCCGAAAAAATAAAAGGAAAAAATGTAGTATGTGTAGTGAGCGGAAGTAATAATGATATTACCCGAACTGCCGAAATTAAAGAACGTGCATTGTTATATGCGAATTTAAAACATTACTTCATCATCAAATTTCCGCAGCGTGCAGGCGCATTGCGCGAATTTGTGGTGGAAATATTAGGCCCAACAGACGACATTACACATTTTGAATACACCAAAAAAACCAATCGTGAAAATGGTGCGGCAGTCGTAGGATTGCAGTTAAAAAGTGCAGACGATTTAGAAGCACTCATCACGAAAATGAAATTACGTAACTTTTACGGAGATTACTTAAATGACAAACCTGATTTATTTCAATTCTTAGTTTAAACTAACTATTTTATGAACATTCCCGAACAGTATCAAATTACAGCAACAATTACTCAAAATACATATTTAGTCGATGGAGAATTAAAAACATGGACAGGTGAAACATCAGAGGTTTATTCCACCATTTCTTCTACATCAACATACAAACCAACCTTACTTGGAACCATTCCAACCTTAGGAGAAAAAGAAGCGTTAGACGCGTTAAATTCAGCGGTTACTGCCTATAATAAAGGGCAAGGTTTGTGGCCAACAATGAAAATTGTCGATAGAATTGCGTGTATGGAAAAGTTTGTGACACAAATGAAAACCAAGCGCGATGAAATCGTAAAACTTTTGATGTGGGAAATTGGTAAAAACTTACCCGATTCTGAAAAAGAATTCGATAGAACCGTTGAATATATTTACGATACTATTGAAGATTACAAACAAATGGACAGAGATTCTGCAAAGTTTGAAAAACATGCAGGTGTCAATGCACATATTCGACGTGGTCCGCTTGGCGTGGTGCTTTGTTTAGGCCCGTATAATTATCCGTTAAATGAAACCTTTGCATTGTTGATTCCTGCATTAATCATGGGGAATTCCATCATTTTTAAACCTGCAAAATTTGGTGTTTTATTGTTATCTCCTTTGCTAGAAGCTTTCCAGAATAGCTTTCCAAAAGGCGCTGTGAATATCATCTACGGACGTGGAAGAACCGTTGCTTCACCAATTATGAAAGACGGTCGTGTAGATGTGTTAGCCTTAATTGGAAATAGTAAATCTGCGAATGCGTTGCAAAATGTGCATCCAAAAAGTAATCGTTTGCGAATGGTGTTAGGTTTGGAAGCTAAAAATCCTGCCATTGTACTCAAAGATGCCGATTTAGATTTGGCGATCAGCGAATGTATTGCGGGAACGACTTCTTTCAACGGGCAACGTTGTACAGCATTAAAAGTATTATATGTGCATGAAGCAATTGTGGACGAATTTAATAAACGCTTTTCTGAAAAAGTAGATACGTTAAAATTTGGAAATCCTTGGGAAGATGGCGCAAAACTGACGCCTTTACCTGAACCTGATAAACCAGCGTACATTCAAGGATTGATTGATGATGCCACCGCAAAAGGCGCAAAAATAATCAATAAAAAAGGTGGAGAAACCACGGATAATTATATTTTTCCAGCAGTTTTATATCCTGTCACTAAAGATATGCGCGTGTATGAAGAAGAGCAATTTGGACCTGTAATTCCGGTCATTTCATTCTCGGATATTGAAGAACCTTTGGACGATATGGCAGCATCCAATTACGGGCAACAAGTAAGTTTGTTTGGAAGCGATATCAAAACCTTAGCGCCTTTAATTGATACTTTGGTCAACCTCGTTTGTCGTGTAAATCTAAACAGTTCGTGTCAACGTGGACCCGATGTATATCCTTTTACAGGTCGAAAAGATTCTGCAGTAGCGACATTAAGTGTACATGATGCGTTGCGTTCGTTTTCCATCAGAACCTTTGTAGCGTCTAAAGACAATGACTATAACAATGCCATTTTAACCGAATTATTACAAACGAGAGCTTCTAACTTTGTGAGCACGGATTATATTCTTTAGGTGAAATGTTATACCAAATAAAAGATTAAAAAAACACTTTTGACTTTTACATTTAAAATTTTGTGGTTTTAAATTGTTTATTGCCACGAATTCAAGAGTGTTTTTTAATTGATTTCTTTTTTATCATCGCAACGAATATCCTTTGGCAGCCCACCACGGATGGATTTCTATTTCCAATCGTCCTGCTTTTACCATGGGATCTGCATTAGCTAAACTGTCTGCCATTTCAATGGTTGGTACGTTATAAATGGTAACACCGCTAATGTCACCCAAATCGCCAAAAGGCCCAGAAATGTCAGCATACCCAAGATCGTACATTTTTCCTAAATGATCTAAATGCAATCGTTGTAAACTGTCTGCAACTTCTTTAGATTGAGTTCTATTTTTTCCTTTTTTAAGAAATGCCATAAAGTATTCTTGCATCAATACCGTGTCTTTTGTTTTTTGATCCACATAGTCAATGATTTTGAATCCTTTTTGGCGAAGTTCTTGTATCAACGCTCCCGCAGATTTTTTAGGTACTGTTTCAGTGTGATGATTGTGTGTTGTTCCGTGATCGTGCTTTTGATCATCTTGATTGTGTTTGCAAGCAAAACAAAATAGTACGACGAAAACCATAAAGAGATATTTATTCATGATGCCAAGTTTTATAAGGTTTTTTAATGAGTTGTGCGTTGTAATATTTTAATTGTCCTGTGACTTCTTGGCCCAACCAAATTGGTTTTGCAAACGTTTCATTTTCATCTTGCAATTCTACTTCGGCAACGATTAATCCTTCGTTTTCGCCAAAAAATTCATCCACTTCAAAAGTATGATTTTCCACAGGAATATTGTATCTTATTTTTTCTATCATTCCTTTTTCACACAATGGTAATAGTTGTTTTGCTTCCGCGACAGGAATTTCGGTTTCCCACTCAAAACGTGTTGTGCCGCTTTCGCTAGATTTTCCTTTGATGGTTAAAAATCCTTGTTTTCCTTTGATGCGAACTCTCACAGCACGTTCTGGGTGCGTATTGAGATATCCTTGCGCTATTTCGAAAGCATTCGTCGCTTCTTCTTTAAATTGTAAATTGGTAACGAGAAATTTTCGTTCTATTTCTTGCATGAATGTTGTTATATGATATAAAGATATTATAATTTTGAACATGGACTTTGATTTCCCTTTACGAAAAATTATTCACGTGGATATGGACGCATTTTATGCTTCCGTAGAACAATTGGATCATCCTGAATTGAAAGGGAAGCCGCTTGCTGTTGGCGGCGGCTCAAAGCGTGGTGTTGTGAGCGCGGCAAGTTATGAAGCGCGAAAGTTTGGGGTACGCAGTGCCATTAGCGGTTATTTGGCAAAAAAAAGGTGTCCGGAGTTGATTTTTGTACCACCACGATTTGATCGGTATAAAGAGATTTCAAATCAAATTCGCGCTATTTTTTATGAATATACCGATTTGGTCGAGCCTTTATCGCTTGATGAAGCCTATTTAGACGTCACACAGAATAAGAAAGGAAATCCGAGTGCTTCCATGATTGCTGAGGAAATTCGCGCCAAGATTTTAAAAGATGTTGGTTTAACAGCTTCCGCCGGAATTTCCATTAATAAGTTTGTGGCTAAAGTTGCCAGTGATTACAATAAGCCTAACGGACAAAAAACAGTGCCGCCAGAAGAAGTGTTGGGTTTTTTAGAAGCCTTGGATATTCGTAAGTTTTACGGCGTTGGAAAAGTAACCGCGGAACGCATGTATCAACTCGGAATTTTCACGGGAAAAGATTTAAAAAGTAAAGCTATTGAGTTTCTAACAGAACATTTTGGCAAATCGGGAAGCTTCTATTTTAATGTGGTAAGAGGAATTCATCTGAGTGCTGTAAAACCAAATAGAATTGCAAAATCGGTTGCTGCCGAACGTACGTTTTCAGATAATTTGACCAGTGAAATTTTTATGCTGGAAAAGCTCGAACATATCGCAAATGAACTGGAAAGGCGACTGAAAAAGTATTCCGTTTCAGGAAAAACAGTGACTTTAAAAATAAAATACAGCGACTTTACCACACAAACACGTAGCAAAACGATTCCGTATTATATTTCGGATAAAGACTTGCTTTTAGAAACGGTAAAGGATTTATTGTATCAAGAAAAATTAAAAAATTCCGTGCGATTGCTTGGCATTTCTTTGAGCAATTTAAACACGGATAAGAAAGAAAAACAGCAACAAAAAACTGAACAGAAAAAAAGCATTTCTGTTCAGTTAAAATTTGATTTTTAATACTATTATTTATTCGATCAACGAAACACGTAATGTGTTTACCATTCCTTTGTCTGTAATTGGCATGGCAGCTAAGTTGATAAGCATGTCATTTTTCTTTACAAATCCTTTTTCCTTCGCAATTCTGTTGACATCTTCTACGGTATCATCTGTACTTACAAATTTGTCATAGAAAAATGCTTTTACGCCCCAAAGTAGGTTTAATTGTGAAAGAATTCTTCTGTTAGATGTAAATACTAAAATATGTGAATCTGGTCGCCAAGCCGAAATTTGAAAAGCCGTGTATCCACTGTTTGTGAGTGTACAAATTGCTTTGGCTTTGATTTCGTTTGCCATGTTTGAAGCATGGTAACATACTGATTTTGTAATATAACGTTTGGTACGAATATGTGGTGGCTCTTGTGGCACGTTGATTAATGGTGAATCTTCCACACTTTTGATAATTTTCGTCATTTGTTGAATAACTTCTACTGGATATTTCCCAACCGAAGTTTCTCCTGATAACATCACAGCATCAGCACCATCCATTACAGAGTTTGCTACGTCATTTACCTCAGCTCTTGTTGGCGTAAGGCTCGTAATCATAGTTTCCATCATTTGTGTTGCAATGATCACTGGAATTCTCGCTTTTTTAGCGCGTAATACCAATTGCTTTTGAATTAATGGTACTTCTTCCGCAGGCACTTCTACTCCTAAATCACCACGTGCAACCATTAAACCATCACAGTAGGCAACAATTTTATCAATATTGGCAACAGCTTCAGGCTTTTCAATTTTTGCAATGATTGGAATTTTATGCTCCGAATGTTCATTGATAATTGCTTGTAAGTCCATTAAATCTTGACTGTGACGTACAAACGAAAGCGCCAACCAATCTACTTCTTGCCCAATGGCAAAAATAGCATCTTGAATGTCCTTTTCTGTTAATGCTGGTAATGAAATATTTGTATTGGGAAGGTTTACTCCTTTTTTAGATTTTAGCGGTCCACCTTGAATTACTTTGGTAAGTACTTCTTGTTTTCCATCGGAAGCAACCACTTCAAACATTAGTTTTCCATCATCTAGTAAGATCCGTTCACCTGCTTTTACATCTTTCGGGAAATTTTGGTAATTCATGTACACTCTTTTTGAGGTTCCTTTGAATTCTTTTCCAGTACAGAATGTAATTTCGTCTCCTGGCTCTACAATTACATCTTCCGACATTACGCCAACTCTCAGTTTTGGACCTTGTAAATCGGCTAATATGGACGTATTATACCCAAATTCTTCACTTAATTCACGAATCATTGCAATACGTTCTTTAACGTCTTCATAATCGGCATGGGAAAAATTGATGCGAAATACATCCACTCCTTGCTCAATCATTTTTTTAAGGACTTCCTTAGAACTTGTTGCAGGTCCTAATGTAGCTACTATTTTCGTCTTTTTTCTTTTTGGCATTACTCAAAAATTAAATTGTTCTTAGATTTTAGTTGGTTTGGGTTTACAGTATAGGCTGTAATTACTTCAGCAATTGCGTTTATTTTAGATACTATAATTTTGGAAGATTTTAAGTAGTTTTCACTTGATATTTTAACGAAATAATCTACTCTTTTTTGCTCAGGAATCAAATATTTAGAAATGGTTCGTTTTCCTTTTTGATCAGAAAATAATGATCCCGCACTTGCCATTTGTTCCACTTCTTTTTTACTGGTATTGGCTACCAAATTCCATGTTACAAAATTTTCTTCATCGTCCCATTCGTATATCGAGAAAGAAGCTTCCATATAATTATAGTCTAAATCTTCCTGTTTTCGTGCTAATTTTAGGTTGAGATTGGTGTTTAATAAGTACGCTAATCGATAATCTTCTGTTGAGCAATGAATTGCTATCAGCGTATAGTTATCTTCTTCAAAATCATCCTCAAAGAGTTTATGAATTGCCATAAATCTTACTATTAACAAATGTAAATATATAATTTAATGCTGTATAAAAGTCAATTTTTAATAATGTTTATGCAGATTTCGCAACGAAAACGTTATAGCTATGGCATTCTTTTTTTGAAATCGTAAAATTTTGGAACGTTTCATATAGAATCGTAGAAAAAGAGCGAGAATTATCTCAAAAAATTACTGGGAAATTTGTTTTTGAAAGGCAAAATAGGCACGTTTTGATGCTTTTTCTTCTGCTTTCTTTTTGGAAGTTGCACGCGCTTTTCCAGCTACTCTGTTATCAATAAATAACTTTACAGCAAAATGCTTTAATTCGTCATTTCCTGTGTCATCGTATATATCAAATTTGAAATTTTTCTTTTCTTTTTGACACCATTCAATGAGTAAACTTTTATAGCTGATTACTTTTCCTTCCAAACGCTCAATATCTACATACGGGGAAATCACACGATATTGAATGAATTTTTCACAGTATTTGTAGCCTCTATCTAAGAATATAGCACCCACTAAAGCTTCAAATAGGTTTCCGTGAATGTTTTCACCAAAGTTATCTTTTGGAATGCGGGATTCTACTAAATCAATGAGTTTTAAATCGCGTCCGAGTTCGTTCAAATGTTCGCGACTGACAATTTTAGAGCGCATTTTAGTCAAATATCCTTCATTTCCAGATGGAACTTCGTTAAAAAGATATCCAGAAATGACGCTACTTAACATGGCGTCTCCTAAAAATTCTAAGCGTTCGTAATTGATCGAATTTCCTTTCGCATCTTTGTGATTCATGGAACGATGCGTAAAAGCTTTCTTGTAGAGTTTCTTGCTTCGGGTTTTAAATCCAAGAATATCTTCGAGTTCAACAAAAAAATTCCCGTCTTCATCGGATCGGGAACTTAATATTTTGCGAACGAAGTTCATTTTAATTAATCTAACTTTTTAAACAATACACAAGCGTTGTGTCCTCCAAATCCAAATGTGTTGCTCATAGCAACTTTCACTTCCCGTTTTTGAGGTTTGTTTAAAGTTAAGTTAAGACTTGGGTCGATGTTTTCATCCACCGTAGTATGATTTATTGTTGGCGGAACAATTCCGTGTTCCATAGCGAGTAAAGAAGCAATGGCTTCTATAGCTCCAGCTGCGCCCAATAAATGTCCTGTCATGGACTTCGTAGAATTTATATTAATGTTTTTTGCATGCGTCCCAAAAACTTCCGTAATCGCTTTTAGTTCTGCAACATCTCCTAGTGGAGTTGAAGTTCCGTGTGTATTGATATGATCTACGTCTTCTGGTCGCATTCCTGCATTTTCAAGACAGTTTTTCATAACTGCTACCACACCAATTCCTTCTGGATGCGGTGCTGTCATGTGATAGGCATCCGAAGATAATCCGCCACCGACAAGTTCTGCATATATTTTTGCGCCTCTAGCTTTTGCATGTTCATATTCTTCTAAAACAATGGCACCAGCTCCTTCTCCAAGTACAAAACCGTCTCTGGTTGCGTCAAATGGTCTGGAGGCACTTTGTGGATCATCATTACGTGTTGACATGGCGTGCATGGCGTTAAATCCACCCATTCCTGCAATCGTAACGGCGGCTTCACTTCCTCCAGTTACAATAACGTCACAATGTCCTAATCTAATATTGTTTAAGGCATCAATCATAGCGTTAGCTGATGATGCACAAGCAGATACAGTAGTATAATTTGGCCCCATAAATCCATATTTTATGGAAATGTTACCAGGAGCAATATCTGCAATCATCTTTGGAATAAAGAATGGATTGAATTTTGGAGTTCCGTCACCATTGGCAAAATTGATCATTTCTTCTTGAAACGTTTCTAACCCACCAATTCCTGCGCCCCAAATAACACCAACTCTTAATTTGTTTACCTTTTCAAGATCAAGTTTTGAATCTGCAATTGCTTCATCTGAAGCTACCATTGCATATTGTGAAAACTTGTCCATTTTTCTGGCATCTTTTCGGTTGATAAAATCGGTAACCTCAAAACCCTTTAGCTCACAAGCAAATCTTGTTTTAAACTTTTCTGCATCAAAATGTGTAACTGGAGCCGCTCCGCTTTTACCAGCGATAAGCGCATTCCAATATTCTTCTACTGTATTTCCGATTGGGGTCAACGCACCCAAACCTGTAACTACAACTCGTTTTAATTCCATCTTTGATAAGTTCGTTTAAAATTAAGAAGAAATCTTTAAATAGAACATTAGAATGCAAAAGTATGCATTCTAATGTCTTTTCTAAATATGAAAATTTGTCCTTTCCTTATTTCTTTGCTTCTTCAATGTATTGAATTGCTTGACCAACAGTTGCTATGTTTTCTGCTTGATCATCTGGAATTTGAATATCGAATTCTTTTTCGAATTCCATTATCAATTCAACAGTGTCTAATGAATCTGCACCTAAGTCGTTAGTGAAGCTACCTTCAGGAACTACTTCGTTTTCATCTACACCTAATTTGTCTACGATAATCGCTTTTACTCTTGATGCAATGTCTGACATAATCTTATAGTTTTTAAAATTTAATTGTTGGCAAAAATAAAAAACTTTAGTTTAAAACAACCTTTTGTTTGAAAAATGTCTTCTAATTTACTAAATTTTTAAAATAAGTAATTTGCTTTTGCCTTCTTTTTGTTAATAATTATTCTTTTTTTTGTCGAAACAACAGTTACTAAAATTCCATTCTTTTTATGAAGCGTATTGCAATTTTTGCTTCGGGTTCCGGGACCAATGCTGAAAATATTATTAGATATTTTCAAGAACGAAATAACGCTTCCGTTGTTCAAGTCCTGACTAACAATCAGCATGCCAAAGTTTTAGACCGAGCTAAAAGCCACAAAATCAGTGCCTTTAGCTTTAACCGAACTGCGTTATACCACAGTAATGATGTGCTGAATTTGTTGCAAAATGCACACATTGACTTGATTGTTCTTGCTGGGTTTCTTTGGAAATTTCCCGAACATATTCTTGCTGCATTTCCAAACAAGGTCGTCAATATTCATCCTGCCTTGCTTCCAAAATATGGAGGAAAAGGCATGTACGGATCTCATGTGCACGCTGCTGTCATTGCAAATAAAGAAAAAGAAAGTGGCATTACCATACATTTTGTCAATGAAAATTATGATGAAGGTGCTATTATTTTCCAAGCAAAGACCGATTTGACGGAAATTGACACCCCAGAAAGCGTTGCAGAAAAGATTCATCAGCTAGAATACAAACATTTTCCTGAAGTTATTGAACAGGTGCTAACTTCAAATTCATAAGCTACAAAATGGCAGACGTACATATATATACGGATGGTTCTTCTAGAGGAAATCCAGGGCCAGGCGGTTACGGAATTGTCATGGAATGGGTGGGTAAACCTTACCGAAAAGAATTTTCTGAAGGCTTTCGAAAAACCACCAACAATCGTATGGAATTGCTTGCTGTCATTGTTGCTTTAGAAAAGCTAAAATTTATGCACACCGAAGCTAAAGTATTTACAGACTCTAAATATGTAGTAGACTCTGTAGAGAAAAAATGGGTCTTTGGTTGGGAGAAAAAAGGATTCTCCGGAAAAAAAAATAGCGACTTATGGATGCGCTTCTTAAAGATTTACCGACGACATATTGTCCACTTCCAATGGATCAAAGGACATAATAATCATGCACAAAACGAACGTTGTGACTTTTTAGCCGTAGAAGCTTCAAAAAAAGAGAAACTGAAGATTGACACATTCTACGAAAGTGAGAGCGATAAATTACTATAAGTAGTTTTTTTGGTATCATATTTGTATTTTTGCATTTATAATTCCCTCAATATCAAACATGAGAATCTATATTGCTATGCTGAGTATTTTAATCAGCACAACGCTTTTTGCACAAAAAGAATGGTCTTTAAAGAAAGATGAAGACAATATTCAGATTTATACAAAATCTGTTGATTCAAGCAAAATAAAAGCCTACAAAGCCGAAATGACGGTCGAAAGCACGCTAGATAAGGTTAAAAATATCATTGTTGACGGCAATCAATTATACGTTTGGAATTACAAAGCGATTGATAGCAAATTACTTGCAAAATCTTCAGAGAATGAATACCTTATTTGGATGGCGCTTAATCTTCCTTGGCCATTGCGCAATAGAGATTTTGTAACTTCGCTAAAGCTGAATAGAATTTCAAAAGATGTCATACTTATTAATATTATTGCAGCTTCTGATCAGTATGAAACACAGGAAGGTTATTTAAGAATGACCTCTTTTGAAGGCTATTGGTTATTAGAACAACAAGGAAATAAGGTGAAAATTACGCATCAGATGTATGGTGATCCAGGTGGAAACTTGCCAAGTTGGTTTGTAAATAGTACGATTACAAGAGCGCCCTATTATAACTTTGTAGCCTTGCGAGAAAGAGTTGAATTGTAGCGCTTTCCAAAAAAGAAAAACAAAATAGGCATGAACCTCATCAACCTATTTTTCTTGGAAAATTTTATGTAAGTTTGCAAAAATTTTAATTTAGGAAATGAGCAAATTATTAATTGTTGGAACAGTAGCTTTTGATGCTATTGAAACGCCATTTGGAAAAACAGACAAAATCTTAGGTGGTGCAGCTACCTATATTGGATTGTCTGCTTCAAATTTTAATGTAGATTCAGCTATTGTATCGGTTGTTGGGGAAGATTTTCCACAGGAATACTTAGATATGTTAGCTTCAAGAAATATTGATATTTCAGGAATAGAAATTGTAAAAGGTGGAAAAACATTCTTTTGGAGTGGAAAGTATCACAACGATATGAATTCTAGAGATACTTTAGCAACGGAGTTAAATGTATTGGCTGATTTCAATCCTGTAGTTCCAGAAAATTATAAAGATTCAGAAATTGTAATGTTAGGAAATTTACATCCTGGCGTACAAATGAGTGTGATTAATCAAATGACTGTAAAACCAAAATTAATTGTACTAGACACCATGAACTTTTGGATGGACTGCGCTTGGGACGATTTATTAGCGGTGATCAAAAAAGTAGATGTGATTACTATTAATGACGAAGAAGCGCGTCAACTATCAAAAGAATACTCTTTGGTAAAAGCCGCACAGAAAATTCATGAAATGGGCCCTAAATATGTAGTCATCAAAAAAGGAGAGCACGGTGCTTTAATTTTTAATGATGGAAACATCTTCTTTGCACCAGCATTACCACTAGAAGAAGTATTTGATCCAACTGGAGCTGGCGATACATTTGCAGGAGGCTTTTCAGGATATATTGCACAACACGAAAACATTTCCTTTGAAAGCATGAAAAACGCTATTATATATGGTTCTAATCTAGCATCTTTCTGTGTAGAGAAATTTGGAACACAGCGAATGGAAACGCTCACAGAAAAAGAAATTATAGATCGCTTAGAGCAGTTTAAACAACTGACTCAGTTTGAAATAGAAGTAAATTAAAAAACTTGCGCTCATCACTGAGCGCTTTTTTTTGCAACAATAAGTAACAACAACACAACAAACTACGATAATGAGTGACGCTTTGAAACACGAGTGCGGAATTGCACTTTTGAGGCTTTTAAAACCATTAGATTACTATAAAGAAAAGTATGGTACTGCATTTTATGGAATTAATAAAATGTATTTACTAATGGAAAAACAGCACAATAGAGGACAAGATGGTGCTGGATTGGCAAACATTAAGCTCAATATGAACCCCGGCGAACGCTACATCAGTAGAGTCCGTTCCAACCAACAACAACCGATTCAAGATATTTTTGCGCAGGTAAACGAGCGTATTAATACTATTTTGGAAGAAACTCCTGAGCTACACAATGACGTAGCACGTCAAAAAAAGCTATTGCCGTATGTAGGCGAACTGTTTTTGGGGCACGTACGTTATGGAACTTTTGGTAAAAATAGCATTGAAAGTGTACATCCGTTTTTAAGACAAAACAATTGGATGCACCGAAACTTGATTGTTGCCGGAAACTTTAATATGACCAACGTAAATGAGCTTTTTGACAACCTCATTAAAATAGGACAACATCCAAAAGAAAAAACGGATACGGTCACTGTGATGGAAAAAATTGGTCACTTTTTAGATGATGCTGTTGCCAAGTTATATAAAAAATTAAAAGAAGAAGGGTATAACAAACAAGAAGCTTCTCCTATTATTGCTGAACGTTTAAATTTAGCGAAGATTTTACGAAGATCTGCCAAAAATTGGGATGGTGGCTATGCCATGGCTGGATTGTTAGGTCATGGAGATGCGTTTGTATTGAGAGATCCTGCCGGAATTCGTCCAGCGTATTATTATCAAGATGATGAAATCGTAGTGGTTGCGTCGGAACGTCCTGTGATTCAAACGGTATTTAATGTAGATTTTGAAAAGGTTCAAGAAATTATACCTGGAAATGCGTTAATCATCAAAAAAGACGGAAGCGTTCATACCAAAGAAATTTTAGCGCCACTTGAACGCAAAGCCTGTTCTTTTGAGCGTATTTATTTTTCTCGCGGAAGTGATGCTGAAATTTATCAAGAGCGAAAAATGCTAGGAAAATTATTACTTCCGAAAGTATTAAAAGCGATTGATGACGATATTAGAAATACCGTGTTTTCATTTATTCCAAATACAGCAGAAACTTCTTTTTTTGGATTAACAGAAGCCGTAGAAGAGTATTTAAACGAACGCAAAACCAACGAAATTTTAAACGGACAACGTTCATTATCTGCCGAAAAGGTGAGAGAAATTCTTTCGGAAAGACCACGCGTGGAAAAGATTGCCATTAAAGATGTAAAATTACGTACGTTTATAACGGAAGATAGCAGCAGAGATGATTTGGTGGCCCACGTATACGATGTTACGTATGGCGTCATAAAACCAGAAGATAATTTGGTTATTATTGACGATAGTATTGTTCGTGGAACGACATTAAAGAAAAGTATCATTAAAATGATGGATCGTTTGCATCCAAAGAAAATCGTGGTAGTGTCGTCTGCGCCACAAATACGCTATCCAGACTGTTATGGTATTGATATGGCGCGCATGGAAGATTTAATAGCGTTTAGAGCTGCCTTATCGCTTTTAAAAGACCAAAACAAGTATGGTTTGGTAGAAGAAGTGTACAACAAGTGCAAAGCGCAAGAAAATTTAAAAGATATTGATGTCCAAAACTTTGTAAAAGAAATTTACGATCCTTTTACAGATGAAGAGATTTCAGAAAAAATAAGTGAACTTATTAAAACAGATGTGGTAAACGCAGAAGTAAAAGTGATTTTTCAAAAAGTAGCAAATCTCAACATTGCCTGTCCAAAAAATTTAGGAGATTGGTATTTCACTGGAAATTACCCAACAGATGGTGGAAACCGTGTGGTAAATCGTGCTTTTATCAATTTTTATGAAGGCAAAAAAGAACGCGCGTATTAATCATCTATAATTAAATTATTACGAAGTATTTTTAAGTAAGAAATTTAATTTATAAACGTTGAATCGATAAATAAAAGTGAAAATACACACTTAGTCTAAAAAAGAGGTATTTGGTCTAATTTATTAGGGCATGTTTATCAACTCGACTTACATTAGCAATGCCATAGCATAAGTAGGTTAAGTTCATGGTAAGATTTGGGGCAAAAAAAGGTGGTTTATTCCACCTTTTTTTATGCGCAAAAGTGAAATTAGATCGCTTCGCTTTTATACCCTTACTTGGAAGCTGTTTTTTTTATTATAAGTCGTGAAGTTTAAATTGTTCCTCACTATTATCAGAAACTAAATCAAGTTCAGTTTGACGTAGCTTTTCTATCTTACGCTTTGTCATTATGCACCTTGTGCTCAACTTGATTGAGTATTGATGGGGAATCCACTGAAACACTTTAGGTTACTACCTATGCAGGAATAACATTAGAAAACATCTAGATTCCTGACTCTAAAAGTCTTGATTCTTTCATTCTGAACATTTCAAAACTATATAAATTAAAAAAGACGAACATTGCTGTTCGCCTTTTCTGTTTTATAAAAAATCTTTTCTGATTACTTACTTTCTGCATAACGTCTTTCAACTTCATTCCAGTTAATTACCTTGAAGAAAGCTTCAATATAATCTGGACGTCTGTTTTGGTAATTTAAGTAATATGCGTGTTCCCAAACATCTAATCCTAAAATTGGTGTTCCTCCACAGGTAACTCCTGGCATTAATGGATTGTCTTGATTTGGTGTAGAACATACTTCTACTTTTCCTCCTTTGTGTACACAAAGCCAAGCCCAACCTGATCCAAACTGTGTTGCTGCAGCTTTGCTGAATGCTTCAATGAAAGCATCTTTAGAACCAAAAGCCGCTTCAATAGCATCTTTTAATTCTCCAGAAAGATATCCTCTATCTTCAGGGTTCATTACTGTCCAAAAAAGACTGTGATTATAAAATCCGCCTCCATTATTACGAACTCCAGCATTACTCATGTCTAAATTCGTTAAAATATCTTCGATTGATTTTCCTTCTAAGTCAGTTCCTGCAATCGCAGCATTTAACTTTGTTGTATATCCGTTGTGATGTTTTGAATGGTGTATTTCCATTGTTCTTGCATCAATATTTGGTTCTAAAGCATCGTATGCGTATGATAATTTTGGTAATTCAAAAGCCATTATATCTGTATTTATTAATTAAACATTCATTTTTTACACTTACAAATTTAATCATATATAAGGACATAATGAAACTCATAAAAAAGATTGTGTCAATCTTCACATAAAGTTTATCTATTCCAATAAAACTATTTCTACATTTTGCAAGTATGAAATTTATATATAAAAAGGAATTAGTAACCATGACTACATTAACAAGTTCCATGTTAAATTATAAAAATACTGCAAAAGAAATCATACTATTTTGAAATACTTTTCGTTTCTTTATGTGAGAATAAAAATTTAACCACTTGATATTCTTAGATATATAATATTTAACCAAATCTTTAAATCATGAAAAAAAAGAATTTAATTAAAAGATTACAATTGAAAAAAACACAAGTATCTAATTTAGCCAAAGACCAAGTTGTTGGTGGTGGATCTAGATTTTTTTGCGAACCTATTGATTTATCCATTGCAGAAACCTGCGTCTCTGACTGTGATTTAACAGTAACGTGTACAAACTACACCAATTGTAACGATTACACATTTGCCAACTGTTCGGTACACAATTGCGGAACTGGCGGTGGTGGAACTGGCGGTGGCGGAACAGATCCTTCTGGCGGAATTTCTTGCCCAGGATATGTTTGTTAAACACAAAACCACAAATTAAAAAAATCCAGCTTTATAATAAAGCTGGATTTTTGTTTTTAGGCTATTTGTAAAATACTACAAAATGGAGCATCCATTTTTGAAACACTTTCCATTTCTTTATACACAGGGTAACAATTAACCATTTAATACTCTTACTTATATAATGTTTAACTTAATTTTTAAATTATGAAAAAAAAGAAATTAGTGAAAAAATTACAATTGAAGAAAACACAAGTTTCTTCTCTTGAATCAAAAAATGTTGTTGGTGGTGGATCAAGATATGTCTGCGAACCTATTGACTTATCATTATTAGAAACCTGTTATGCTGGTTGTGGATTGACCGAAAATTGTACGCAATACAGAACCTGTAATAACAATTCATTTAATAATTGTACAGTATACGATTGTGGAACTGGTGGTGGAACTACTGGCGGAGGAACTGATCCTTCTGGTGGGATTTCTTGTCCAGGATATCAGTGCTAAACACAAAATGAAATAGTAAAAAAATCCAGCTTTGTTATGAAGCTGGATTTTTGTTTTACAACCACTCTACAATTTAGATTATATTTGTAGCAATCGCTAAACTTTTTTTGTGTCTACACCATTCATCATCTACAACGCTTCCGCCGGCTCTGGAAAAACGTACACACTCGTTAAAGACTACTTGCGCATACTACTCAACACCAATCACAAGGAAGCTTACAAACAAATTTTAGCGGTCACGTTTACCAATAAAGCGGTCGCCGAAATGAAAGCGAGAATCATTCAAAACTTAAACGCATTTGCTTTTGATGAAGAAAGTACGCATGCGCCGATGTTTGTAGAGCTCGCGGAAGATTTGAAACTTCATCCTGCTCAATTGCAACAAAAAGCCAAAGAAGTGCTCAAAAGTATCTTGCATAATTATGCGTTTTTTGAAGTTGCGACGATTGATAAATTTACACACAGCATTATCCGAACATTTGCGTACGACTTAAAACTTCCGTTGAATTTTGAAGTAGAACTCGACACAGATGCGTTGCTAAACGAAGCCGTAGATCAATTGATTTCAAAAGCTGGCGAAGACAAATTGATCTCCGAAGTATTGATCGATTTTGCCTTAGAAAAAGCGGATGACGATAAAAGTTGGGATATTGCTTTTGACTTAAATAAGATCGCAAAACTATTACTAAATGAAAACCAAGAACCACATCTTAGAAAACTAAAAAACAAAACACTTGAAGATTTTAGCGAACTGAAAAAGTTACTCAAACAAAAAATTCAAGATACTGAGCATGAAATTTCAAGAATTGGTACTGAGGTTTTAAAAATTATTAGCGATCACAACTTGGAGTTTAAAAGTTTTTCAAGTGGTTATTTACCAAAACATTTTGAAAAACTAGCACAGCAAAATTTCAATGTAAATTTTGGCAACGCTTGGCAGGAAAAATTAATTCAAAACGAAGCGCTATATCCTAAACGTGAAGAAAATACCACAATAGCAGACATAATTGACGCCATACAGCCAACATTGATTAAAGCTTTTTTGGAAAGTAAAGAACACATTATGCTGCTTTCTTTCTTAAAAAATTTCTATAAAAATGCGACGCCACTTTCTGTGCTTAACGCCATTCAAACCGAACTAGAAATCATTAAGGAAGAACAAAATTTGTTGTTAATTTCGGAATTCAACACCTTAATTAGTGAAACCATCAAAGACCAACCTGCGCCATTTATTTATGAGCGTTTGGGCGAAAAATACAAACATTATTTCATCGATGAATTTCAAGATACCTCGGTCATGCAATGGGAAAACCTAATTCCATTAATTTCAAATAAACTGCAAACTGAAGTTTTGGAAGGAAAAAGTGGTTCGTTAACAATTGTGGGCGACGCAAAACAATCTATTTACCGTTGGCGTGGCGGAAAAGCAGAGCAATTTATTGGATTGAATCAGGAAGTTGATCCTTTCATGGTTGGAAAAGAAAAGGTGGAATTACCGAGAAACTATCGCAGTTACGACGAAATCATCAACTTTAACAACCACTTCTTTCAACACATTGCAAAATTCTTTCATCAAGAAAAATATGCTGACATTTATAAATATGGAAGCACACAATTGACCAACGACAAAAAAGGCGGGTATGTTTCGTTTGATTTTATTGA
The DNA here is from genome assembly GCA_964351775.1 of uncultured Kordia sp. Taxonomy (GTDB): domain Bacteria; phylum Bacteroidota; class Bacteroidia; order Flavobacteriales; family Flavobacteriaceae; genus Kordia. Next base: position 25,856 of record CAYGPQ010000043.1, read on the forward strand.
AGCAAAAACGGTGGAAGAAGAATTTGAGATCATTCCTGAAAAGGTAATTTTAAAAATTCAAGAATTGTTAAAAAAAGGCTTTCAGTACAAAGATATTTGTGTGCTAACGCGAAGAAAATCAGAAGGAATTGCCATTGCAGATATTTTGTCCGCACATCAAATTCCGATCATTTCGTCAGAAACCTTACTCATTAAACGATCACGAGAAGTACAATTTATAAATGATGTACTCCGCTTGGCAATTCAACCTAAAAACAACGAAGTAAAGCTGCATTTATTGAATTATCTGGCAACAGAAAAACTAGCTATTTCACAAACACACCAATTTTTAAAAACGCATGTAGCGCTTGAACCTGAAGCCTTATTTAAAGCCTTAACCGAATTTAGTTTTGACTTTACCTTTTTCTTGCAATTATCACTGTACGAAGCAGTAGAATATTGTATCAGAAGTTTTAAATTAACCGAACAATCTGATGCGTATTTGCAATTTTTCTTAGATTTTGTATTGGAATACACACAAAAGAAGCAGCTAGGTTTTGCAGGTTTTTTAGAACATTGGGAAAAGAAAAAAAATACGATCAGCATTGTAGCTTCTGGTTCAGAAAATGCGGTGCAGATTATGACGATTCACAAAGCAAAAGGCTTGGAATTTTCGGTGGTTATTTTTCCGTTTGCGAATACAGATATTTACAAAGAGATAGAACCAAAACTATGGTTTCCAATCAAAGAAGAAGATTTTAACGGTTTTGAAGAAGCGTACTTAAATTTTAATAGTACCATTCAAGAATATGGCGAACTCGGCGAACAATTATACTTAGAACGCCAATCGCAATTAGAATTGGACAATTTCAACATCTTATATGTAGCGTTTACACGTGCTGAGCAACAATTGCATGTGATTACAAAAAAAGAGGTTGATAGCAAAGGAAATGAACGTTTGCAGACATTTTCGGGCTTATTTATCAATTACTTAAAAGAAAATAAGCATTGGAATGATGAATTGGACAATTATTCATTTGGTGACTCCGAGGAAAATCTCGCGAAAGCGAATCATTCAGAAAAAGTAAATACTATTGTACAGGAACAATTTATAAGTACCGCAAAAGAAGATCACAATTTACATTTACTAACCAAGCAAGGGTTATTGTGGGATACAACACAGGAACAAGCTATTGAAAAAGGAAACTTAATTCATGATGTATTGGCACAAATAAAATATCCGTCGGACATTGATTTTGTGTTGGACGAATATATTTCGAAAGGAATTATTGACGAGCAACAGCGTGAAAAATTGTCGGAAAGTATCAATCGGGTGGTGAAGCATCCAGACATTGCGCCGTATTTTGATCAAAATAATACCGTTTACAACGAAAAAGATATCATCTCAAAAGCTGGTCGCATTCTTCGTCCTGATAGAATTGTGGTCAGTCCAAACCATGAAACCACCATTATTGATTACAAAACGGGCATGCACAATCCTTTTTATGTAGAACAAGTATATGAATACGCAGATACATTGGTAGAAATGGATTTTAACGTCACTGAAAAAATCTTATTATACATTAATGAACAAATTATTATTAAATATATATAATACGAGGCATTAATTTGAATTTACTGTAAAAAAGAAAGGTGAAAGGGGTTTTTCATTACGATAAATTAAAATAATTATATGGTATAAATCAAAAATCGTGACTATTTTTGTCTAAAACAAAACAACATGTACGGAAGTATACAACAACACTTACAAAAAGAACTTCAAGAAATTAAAGATGCCGGACTTTACAAAAAAGAACGCATCATTACTTCAGCGCAAGGTGCTGAAATTACGATAAGCACAGGTGAAACCGTTATTAACTTTTGTGCAAATAACTATTTAGGTTTGTCTTCGCATCCTGAGGTGATTCAGGCAGCAAAAGATACGATGGATACGCACGGATTTGGAATGTCGTCCGTACGTTTTATTTGTGGAACGCAAGACATTCACAAAACCTTAGAAAAAAAGATAGCAGATTTTTACGGAACAGAAGATACCATCTTATATGCAGCTGCTTTTGATGCCAATGGCGGTGTTTTTGAACCTTTACTTACAAAAGAAGATGCAATTATTTCTGATTCGTTGAATCATGCCTCTATTATTGATGGTGTTCGTTTGTGTAAAGCGGCACGTTATCGCTATCAAAACAATGATATGGCTGACTTAGAAAAGCAATTGCAACAAGCAAATGCGGATGGTGCACGCTTTAAAATTGTGGTGACGGACGGCGTCTTTTCTATGGACGGTTTAGTAGCTCCGTTGGACGAAATTGCAGTATTGGCTGAAAAATATGATGCTATGATTATGATTGACGAGTGTCATGCTACTGGTTTTATTGGTAAAACAGGACGCGGAACGTTGGAAGAAAAAAATGTAATGGGACGCATTGACATCATTACAGGAACTCTTGGAAAAGCCATGGGTGGTGCTATGGGCGGATATACGACAGGAAAAAAAGAAATCATTGAAATATTGCGTCAACGCTCAAGACCGTATTTATTTTCAAATTCCTTAGCTCCTGCCATTGTAGGCGCATCCATCAAAGTATTTGAGATGTTGGCAACCGATACAACTTTACGAGATCAGCTAGAAGAAAATACCAACTATTTCAAAAAAGGAATTAAGGATGCTGGTTTTGATATCGTAGATGGCGACTCTGCAATTGTACCCGTAATGCTCTATGACGCAAAACTTTCACAAATAATGGCAGATAAACTACTGGAAAAAGGAATCTATGTAATAGGATTCTTCTATCCCGTAGTTCCAAAGGGAAAAGCAAGAATACGCGTGCAATTATCAGCAGCGCATACAAAGGTGCATTTAGACAAGGCTATTGCTGCGTTTACGGAGATTGGGAAGGAATTAAATGTAATTTAAAAGCTTAATTACACATATTTCTTAAAGGATTCTAAAAAAATTAATATATTTGTCTTTGTTAATATGTATTAACAACTTACATTTGTCCTTTAATTAACACTTAAAATTAAATAATTAAAACATGAAACATCTTAGCAGATTTTTAGTTGCTTTGTTGCTTGTAGTAGGATTCAGCAACGTAAAAGCTCAAGACTCAAATAATCCTTGGCAAATTAATGTAGCCGTAAATGCAGTTGACTTCTATCCAACAAATGACATGGAGGCAGCAGGTATTACAGGAAAATGGTTCGACGAATACTTTAATGTAGGGGATCATTACAACATCCTACCAACACTTTCTTCAATTAGTGTTTCTAAATATGTTGGAGACGGATTTTCTGTTGGAGTTAGAGGTTCTGTAAACAGAATCGAAAAGTACGGTGACGTTGCAGTAGAAGATTTAACTTACTACGGATTTGACGCACTTATCAAGTACAACATTAACGAACTTTACAACATGGGGAAATTTGATCCTTATGTAGAAGTTGGTGGAGGTTATACTTGGGTTGATAATATCGGAGCAGGTACAGTAAACGGAGGTTTAGGTATCAACTACTGGTTTACAGAAAACATCGCTTTTAACATTCAATCAACTTACAAGCATTCTTTCGAGGATTATTTAGCTCCTCACTTCCAACACATGGCAGGTATTGCTATCAAGTTTGGTGGAAAGGATTCTGATGATGATGGAATTTTTGATAAAGATGACGCTTGTCCAGACGTAAAAGGTTTACCAGAATTTAATGGGTGTCCTGATACTGACGGTGACGGAATCGAAGACAGTAAAGATGACTGTCCTGATACTGCAGGTTTAGCTGCATTAAACGGATGTCCTGATACTGACGGTGACTGAATTGCTGATGGTAAAGATGACTGTCCAGAAGTAGCAGGTTCTGCTGCAATGAACGGATGTCCTGATACTGACGGTGACGGAATCACTGACGCTAAAGATAACTGTCCTACTGAAGCTGGACCATCTGCAAACAAAGGTTGCCCATGGACTGACAAAGACGGAGACGGAGTATTAGACAAAGATGACAGATGTCCAGAAGTTGCTGGAGTTGCTGAGAACAATGGATGTCCTCCAATTCCAAGAATGACTGAAGTAGAAATCTCTGTATTAGACAACTTAGCTAGAACTGTATACTTCAACTCAGGAAAAGATTCTTTCAAGCCTGAAACGTATGCTATCTTAGACAAGATTGCTGAATTAATTAAAGGTTTCCCTTCTGAGTCGTTCACAATTGGTGGTCACACTGATAGTGTTGGTTCTGATGCTTTAAACCAAAAATTATCTGACGAAAGAGCTGCAGCTGTTAAAAAATATTTAGAAAGTAAAGTTAGTAACAAGTTTACTGCTAAAGGATACGGTGAATCTGATCCTATTGCTTCTAACAAAACTAGAGCAGGTAGAGCAGAAAACAGAAGAGTAGATATTAAATTAGTAAAAAACTAATTTACACTCAAAATAACTTCATAAAAAACGCCTCGATATCTCGAGGCGTTTTTTTATTTTTACAAGATGAAGTCATTCCTTTCCCATGTTGTTAGCTATATTTTAGAGAACAATACCAACATTAGTAATCTTACCTTGGTATTACCAAGCAAAAGAGCTGGTGTTTTCTTAAAGCATGAACTTTCACAACAAATTCAAAAAACTTCTTTTGCACCAGATATTCTTAGTATAGAAGAATTGGTAGAGCAAATTTCGGGATATACTGCGGTAACCAATACCGAACTACTCTTTGAATTTTACACCGTATACAAAGAACTCACACCAAAAGAATCACAAGAATCCTTTGATTCCTTTTCCAAATGGGCACAAATATTACTACAAGACTTTAATGAAATTGATCGATATCTGATTCCACAAAAAGAAATATTTAATTATTTAGGCGCCATTCAAGAAATCAATCATTGGTCGTTGGAAAAAGAACCGACAACTTTAGTCAAAAACTATTTGACATTTTGGAACAAACTTGAAGACTATTACAATACGTTGACCGAAAAAATCACGCAAAAAGGAATTGCCTATCAAGGGTTGGTTTACAGAGAAGCGGTTGATAGTTTAGAGTTTTATCTTCAACAAAACGAAGATAAAAAACATTATTTTATTGGTTTCAATGCGTTGAATACTGCCGAAGAAAAAATCATTCAAGAATTTTTAGAAGTTGGTTTGGCAGAAATTTTATGGGATACAGATCATGTATTCTTTGATGATCCTGAACATGATGCAAGTCTGTTTTTACGTCGCCATCGGTATGATTGGAATTACTTTAAAGAAAATACCTTTTCATGGATCGCTGATAATTTTTCAAGCAAAAAAAATATTGAAATCATCGGTGCTCCCAAAAACGTAACGCAAGCAAAACATATTGGAGAAATTCTGCAAGAATTACATCAAAAAGAAGAAACTTTGCAAGATGTCGCGGTTGTTTTGGGCGATGAACAATTGCTAATTCCGTGTTTAAATTCCCTACCTCCCGAAATTGACAAGCTAAATATCACGATGGGATTTCCATTGAAAGATATTCCATTAGCAACCACTTTCAACAATTTATACCTACTTCAAGAACATCATCGAAACGATACGTTTTACTATAAAAACATCATCAATGTACTTTCAGATACCAACTTGCGTCCACTATTTCAACTAGAAGACACCAATTTAGCAGCAGATATTATTCAGTACATTCAAGCAAATAATATTATTTATGTTAGTACTGAATTGATTGTAAAACGATTTCCTGAAGACATTCAAGATATTGCAACAATGCTTTTTACCTATTGGAACAACAAACCAAAAGTTGCCATTCAACATTGTATCACACTCATTCGCCGTTTAAAAACTGTCTTAATTAAACACCGCGAACAACATTTACTAGCGTTGGAATATTTATACCGTTTCAACGAAGTGTTCAATCAATTGCACCTATTGACCAAACAGCACAATTACATCACGGATATTAAATCGTTGTTAACTTTGTACAAAGAGATTATCAGCACAGAAACCCTCGATTTTAAAGGTGAGCCGCTTCAAGGCTTACAATTAATGGGAATGCTTGAAACACGTGTGCTCGATTTTAAAACCGTGATTCTTTCTTCCGTAAACGAAGGTATTTTACCTTCTGGAAAAAGCAACAATTCCTTTATTCCGTTTGATCTCAAAAAACAGTTCAATCTACCAACATACAAAGAAAAAGATGCCATTTACACCTATCATTTTTACCGACTTTTACACAGAGCTGAAAACATCTATTTACTCTACAATACCGAAGCTGATGGTTTAAATGGTGGCGAAAAAAGTCGTTTCCTTTTACAGTTGGAAACCTACGCAATGCCAAATCATATAGTTTCACAACATGTCGTGATTCCGAAAGTACCAAAGATTGAAACCCAATTGCAAGTCGTACAAAAAGAAGCGCATATTTTAGAACGCGTCAAAGAAATTGCAAACAAAGGCTTTTCACCTTCCGCGTTGACTTCTTACATTCGTAATCCGATTGATTTTTATTACCAAAAAATACTGGGTATCAAAGAATACGAAGCGGTTGAAGAAACCGTTGCTGCCAACACACTTGGAACTGTGGTTCATGATACGTTAGAGTTGTTATACAAACCCTTTGAAGGAAAAATTATTGTGGTAGAAGACATTAAAGCGATGTTTAAAAAAGTGGAGAAATTAGTCACGGATAATTTCAAAAGAGCGTATGGAGAAGGAAACATCAAACGTGGAAAAAACCTCATCATTTTCAATGTTGCCAAACGCTATGTAACCAATTTTTTACATCAAGAAATTCAAACCTTAAAAACGGGCAAAACATTACGAATTTTACAAATTGAGCAAACATTACAAGCCAAAGTGGAAATTCCTGAACTTGATTTTCCTGTATATATCGGAGGAAAAGTAGATCGTGTGGACGAATTGGATGGCGTGATGCGAATTATTGATTATAAAACGGGAAAAGTGTCACAAGGCGATGTCGAAATTGTCGATTGGGATTTGCTAACGCAAGATTATAAATATAGCAAAAGCTTTCAAGTATTGGCATACGCGTACATGATTCATCAAAAACAAGCATTTCAACAAGATACAGAAGCCGGAATTATTTCATTTAAAAATTTACAAAGCGGATTTTTAAAATTTGGAACGAAAGACAAACCTGGAAGTCGTACCAAAAATCAATTGGTCACTTCGGAAACTTTGGATGATTTTTTAACTGAATTGAAACAACTCATTCTTGAAATTTGCAACGTAACCATTCCGTTTACCGAAAAAGAAGTCTAACCATGATACAGAAGCTCAAAAACAACGTTTTAACGCGCGCGCATCAAAAAGGCCTACTAGTTGATTACTTTTTTACAAAAAACGATCAGCGGAAGCCTGTGGTGATCTTTTGTCACGGTTATAAAGGTTTCAAAGATTGGGGCGCGTGGGATTTGGTTGCGGAAGCTTTTGCCGAAGCGGGTTACTTTTTTGTAAAGTTTAATTTTTCTCACAATGGCGGAACGATCACGGAACCTATTGACTTTCCAGATTTAGAAGCATTCGGTGAAAACAATTACACCAAAGAACTCAACGATTTGCAATTCGTGATCGATCATCTAACAAACGATTCTTTTCAATTTTCTGGAGAAATCAATCCGACAACTATTTCGCTCATTGGACATTCTCGCGGCGGCGGAATTGTCACTATCAAAGCCACAGAAGAAGCAAAAATTACCAAGGTGATTTCTTGGGCGGGCGTTTCAGACTACGCGTCACGTTTCCCGAAAGGAGACGCTTTAGAACATTGGAAACATACAGGCGTTATGTATGTAGTAAACAGCAGAACCAAACAAGAAATGCCACATTTTTATCAATTTTTTGAAGATTTCAAAGCAAATGAAACCCGTTTAGACATTCAAAAATCGACGAAAAACATACAAATTCCACATCTCATCATTCATGGAACTTCAGATCCTGCGGTTCCGCTAAAAGATGCAGAAAATCTACACCAATGGAATCCAAAAAGCACATTACAACTTATTGAAAATGCCGATCATGTGTTTGGAGCGCAACATCCATGGAAGGAAAATGATTTGCCAAATGATTTAGAAGCAGTTGTAAACGTTACGATTAATTTTATTTAAACCGCATAAAAAAAGCGAACCGAAGTCCGCTTGAGTTTAAGATTATAAAATAATAATGTATTCTACCGTTGTGAGTCCGCCGCTAATCTCATGAGCATGCTGAACTTCATATTGTGTTAATTTATCCAACATAACTATTATTTTTCTTGTGTGTTACAGGTTTCTGGATGACAAGTATATACCATTGCTGTGTCACCACTACAATTGGGATCGTCCGAACCTCTTCTCAATTGTCCTTTTAAAGTGTCAATTTTTAGGCTACTAATCACTTTTTTGTTTAATGTAAGATTTTTTAAATTTCTTTTTTTCATGATCTAATATTTTAGTTAATACCTAAAAGTACAAAATATTATGTAGCCTACATAGCGTATTTTCGTAATACAAAACCGTTTACACAAAAAAAGCCATTCAAAAAAATGCTTGAATGGCTTTCTGTATATGAAATAAAATGAATTTTACTTTGTTCCTTTCAATACCAACAATGGCAAACGGCTTTCGAAGTCAACCTTTTTCACTGAATTTTTTTCCCAAAGTTTTTGGAAAAATCCACGTTTACGTCTAAACACACAGATCAAATCAGGACTATAAGCGTTCAAATGTTCCAAAACTCCTTGAAACAAGGTTGCATTTTCTGAACTCTTGTACGAAGAAGTAATCGCTGCCAATTCTGAATGAAACTCTAAATCTTCAGGTAGAAAATCGGGGGTTTTTACTTGCAACAAGCGCATTTTTGCATCAAACGATTTTAGAATTTCTTCTAAGGGTTCTAAAATTTTTTTACGTTTAATAATTCCTGATTTTATAGCCGTTAACACCTTTTTAATGGGTTTAAAACCATATCCTTCAGGAACTACCAATACTGAAATATCTGTTTGTTTTACAATCCTTCCCGAAGTACTTCCTAAAAAAACCTCTTCTTTGATTGACATGCTTCTTGGTCCAATAATAATTAAATCGATTCCTAATTCTTTATCAATAGAGTTGATACTATCAATGACGTCTCCTTTTGCCGAAATAATAGAAACTTCTACATTTTTCAACTGTACACTGTCTACAATTCCTTTTACATAACTTGCGGTCTCACGACTTACAATTTCATCAACATTCAAAATTGTTCCTGCTTTCGAAAGCACTTTAAACGCTCTAAATACAAATACTTTTGCATTGATTACTTCTGCAAAATCAATCGCGTACTGCAAGGTGTTCTTTGCATTTGCAGAATCTCCAATAGGAACTAAAATATTTTTCATCGTCTTAAATTTGTGCAAAAATAATCAATTTTTAATTCTAAGATCAATTTTCAGTTTTTTAAACCTCAAAAAATAAATATCTTTAAAAGCGATAATTTATATTTCAGCATATATGATACCTAAAATTCGGTTGGCTACTTCAGAAGATATTGACACACTATTGGACATTACCAAAGCCTGCGCTAAACAAATGATTCTCAATAATATATTTCAATGGAATGAAAATTATCCCAATCGGAATGCCTTTGAAACTGATGTCCATCGAAATGAATTATTCGTATTGGTAGAAAGCTCACAAATTATAGGTTGTATGGTCATTTCTACTTTTATGGATGAAGAATACAAAACTGTTGATTGGCATACGCCAGATGATACAAACCTTTACATTCATCGATTGGCGGTTCATCCAAAAGCGCAAGGAAAAGGATATGCGCAGCAGTTAATGCAATTTGCAGAAAACTATGCCATAGAAAATAATTATCGCTCCATAAGATTAGATACCTTTAGTAAGAACCTTAGAAACCAAAAGTTTTACGAACTTCGCGGTTATAAAAAATTAGGCAACATATACTTCCCCAAGCAAAGTGTATATCCTTTTTACTGTTACGAATACGTACTTTGAAAACACACATCACCAACGCACATATCAATAAATTAGCAATTCCCGCGCTCATTGCTGGAATTGCAGAACCGTTGTTATCCATTACAGATACAGCCGTTGTTGGAAATGTGAGCTTAAATGCCACAGAAGCTTTAAGTGCGGTCGGAATTGCAGGCGCGTTTATTTCCATGTTGGTGTGGGTTTTTGGACAAACCCGAAGTGCCATTTCTGCATTGGTTTCACAATATTTAGGCGCTGACAAACTGGAGCAAATCAAAACCTTGCCCGCGCAAGCTATGGGAATCATTCTAACGATTAGTATCGTATTGATATTGATTACGTATCCGTTTGCCGAGTACATTCTCAGTTTTTACAATGCAGAAGGTATCATTTTAGAATATAGCAGTTCGTATTACCGAATTCGCATCTTTGGATTGCCATTTACATTGCTCACTTTTGCAATTTTTGGCGTATTCAGAGGTTTACAAAACACCTTTATTCCAATGATAATTGCCATTATTGGTGCGTTGCTTAATGTTGCTTTAGACTTTGCATTGGTATACGGAATAGAAGGATATATTCCTGCGATGCACGTGGATGGTGCCGCGTACGCGAGTTTACTTTCGCAAATCGTCATGGCGATTTTAGCAATACTGTTTTTACTTAAAAAAACACCAATTCCACTAAAAATACAATTGCCTTTACATGAAGAGTTACCAAAACTCTCCGTAATGATTCTCAACTTAATCATTAGAACCATTGCCTTAAATGTTGCTTTATATTTCGGAACTTCGTTTGCGGCTGCCTATGGTGCAAAATACAGTGCTGCGTATACCATTTTACTAAATATTTGGTTTTTGGGAGCCTTTATCATTGATGGTTATTCCAGTGCGGGAAACATCTTAGCGGGAAAACTTTTGGGCGAAGAAAACTATGAAGAATTAGTGAAACTCAGTACACGCTTGACCCAATATGCCGTTATTGTAGGTGTAATTATGTTGGTCATTGGCGGTATCTTATACTATCCTATTGGACGATTTTTTACAAAAGAACAAGCTGTTTTAGATGAATTTTACACCGTTTTTGCCTTAATTCTTGCCATGCAACCGCTTTGTGCAATCGCTTTTATCTTTGATGGAATGTTCAAAGGATTAGGAAAAATGGCAAGCTTACGAAACGTATTACTCATTGCTACCTTCGTAGTGTTCATTCCAACGATTTTCATACTAGATGCACTTGACTTAAAACTCTACGCCGTTTGGATAGCCTTCACACTTTGGATGGTAGCGCGCGGTTTTCCTCTTATTATACTCTTCCGAAGAGAATTTATTCCGAAAATTAGAAAAAGTTAGACTTCAGTTCGACTTGTTTAGATTGCTAGATTTTGTCAGTTCGAGCGCAGTCGAGAACTACTTATTTCGACAAAGGTTGAACGAACGAAATTATCTCCCTACTTTTGTCAAACACGAAAAAAAAATACCATGACCACCACAAGAACCAACGGAAGTTTATACACCAACATTCAAAACAACATTGCTACCATTGAATTTGGGCATCCTGCAAGCAATTCGTTTCCTAGGGAATTGTTAGATCGCTTGACAAACGAATTGAACAAACTTGCAGAAAATGATTCTATAAATGTGATTATTCTCAAAAGTGAAGGCGATCGTGCATTTTGTGCCGGTGCCTCTTTTGACGAACTCGTCGCGATTGAAAACTTGGAAGACGGAAAAAAATTCTTTAGTGGTTTTGCAAATGTCATCAACGCCATGCGAGCCTGTGGGAAACTCATTATTGGTCGCGTACAAGGAAAAGCTGTTGGCGGCGGTGTTGGCTTAATTTCCGCCTGTGATTATGCTTTTGCGACGGAAGCAGCTGCTGTAAAACTCTCCGAACTCACCATCGGAATTGGTCCTTTTGTCATTGCGCCAGCGGTTCAAAATCGCATTGGAAAAGCGGGTTTTGCTGAGTTAAGTCTCGCGCCAAGCGAATGGAAAAACGCGTATTGGGCAAAAGAAAAAGGCTTGTATGAAAAAGTGTTTGAA
>CAYGPQ010000044.1:0-37438 GCA_964351775.1 uncultured Kordia sp.
ATTGAACGCTTCGTCAATATTTCTGACAGCTTTGACTAATTGTGCTGTTTCTGGAAATGTTAAGGATGATTTTGCATCTGGGCCAAACATTTCTTTGTCAAATACGACGTGAAATTCTAAGATTTCAGCTCCTAAAGTGACTGCTGCAATTCCAGCTTCGATTCCTGAGGAATGATCTGAAAACCCTATCGGAACCTGATATCTTTCTTTTAATTCTTGAATGACATTCAATCCAAATTGTGTTGGTGCTGTCGGATAGGACGTTGTGCATTGCAAGATAGAGAATTCGCAGTTTTTCTCTTGTAAGAACGCAACCGTTTCATCCAATTCTGCAAACGAACTCATTCCCGAAGAAATGATAATTGGTTTTCCTGTGTTTGCAATTTTCTCCAATAATAGAAAGTTATTGACTTCTCCCGAACCAACTTTGTATAGTTTTACGCCAACTTTTTCCAATAAATCCACCGCTGCATTGCTAAATGGCGACGAAATGAAGTCTATTCCAACTTCGTCACAATGCGCTTTGAGTCCTTTCCATTGTTCCAACGAAAATTCCATACGTTGCCAGTATTCATAACGTGTAGCATCTTGTTTGGAGAATTTTACTCTAAATGGTTCGTGCACGCTACTTTCCGCCGCAGCGATATGCGTTTGAAATTTGATGGCATCCGCACCCGTTTTAGCCACCGCATCAATGTACGCATGCGCCATTCCGAGACTTCCGTCGTGTGCTTGTGCGATTTCTGCGATGATGTAGGTTTTTTTCATTTGGTTGTCGGTTGTATATTTATTTGGCACTTTGTTATTTGTCTATTCGTTATTCGTCAATTTGTTGTTTGAACTTCAATCGTCAGTTCGAGTGAATTTGCAGTGCAAATTTGTATCGAGAACTATTAAGAACTCCTAACTTTAAAATGTTTCTCGATACTATTTTTTTTCAAAAAATCACTCGAAATGACGCTTAGGTCTTTTTATAATTCAGCATTTAACATTCAAAATTTATAATTTTATAGATTCCACAAACGCCTTCAATTTTCCAATTTGCTGACCAAAAGTGAAATGCTCTTGAAACGTTTTTCGAGCATTATCGCCTATAAATATCCGCTTTTCTTGGTTTTTATACAAATCTAACAATTGTATGGTCATTTGGCTTAAATCATCACTTAAAATACTATTTTCATCGTGAATGACTTCTGGATAACAACTTGCCGCTGCTTTTGTCACCACTAATACTTGCGCGTAGTTGAAAACCAACGGAATTCGTGTGCGCGTTCCGGTGTTGTATTCCCACGGAATGATGTGAATGTCATACGCTTTTAGTTCTGGTTGTAAGTCTTCTACAAAACCTAGACATTGTATTTGCGGATCTTCTAATCGTTTTTTTAACGAATCGGAAGCATATTTTAAGTTTCCGATTACTTTGAGTTCAATTGTTGGTATTTTTTGTTTTAAATCATCCCAACAAACTTCTAGAAAACGCTCCAAACCAATTCTGTTCGCGGTGGTTCCCATACCGCCTAAATGTACTATTGACGGCGTTTCTGAATCATTTTTTGTCATTTCCACTTCTTGATACGTTAACGGAATGTACAAGGCTTTCAAATTTCCGTACGCTTTGATTTCTTCCGTTTCCGTGAATGAAGCCGACACACAGGCAGACACATTTTTGACGAGTTCCAACTCTACTCTTTTCTTTTGTTTGAGATGAAATTTTTCCAACAATGATAAACTACTTTTTAGTTTTCTCAGCTTGAATTCCCAATCGTGATGTGCGTAAATTATTGGAATTGAAAGATTTGAATAGTGCGCCAAAATTGCCGTCCAACGCCATTCTGCCCAAACGAGATCGATTTTATGTGTTGAGATATAGTTTTTTAGAATGTTTTCATTTTGAGAATTGACAAAGAAATATTCAAATTTTTCAGGAGCTGAAATTGCCGTTTTGATGCGATCAAAAACTCCTTTTGGATGAATTTGCGCCACTTGAAAATGCTTGATTTCCCTGTAAAACCCTTCTATTTCTTGAATGTACGATTGATTGACATTTGATGAAATTTCACCTTTCGGCTTGTCGCTAAAATCAACCAATAATATATGAATAGTGTAATTTAACTTTGCCAATAATTCCAAATGACTGAAATACACCGAAGCACCGCCATTTGCGTTGGGTGAAATTTTGGTGTTATTTACAAGAAAGAGAATGTTCATATAGCTTCTTCTATCGTTTTGTAAGCTTCTAATACTTTTTTCTGTATGTTTTGATAGCCTAAAGATACACGATACCTTTTGTTGTATTCAAACGCTTTTGAAAGTAATTCGTCATTTGTCAATCCTTGCTTGATGGCTTCCGAAATTTCTTCTATATTTTCAGCATTTTCAATCAACCAACCATTTTTTTGATGGGTTACATATTCTTCTGAAACCTTTCCCGGATTGGTCTGAATCGGAAACGCGCCATAAATCATCGCTTCGAGTAAGGTATTTGGAATTCCGTCCGTAACGCTAATTCCTATGGCAATTCTGGCTTGACCGAACTTTTGCAATAACGAATCATGCGAACCTTCAATTCCGCGTGCTGTATAACTTATGTTTAGCTTGAATTTGCTTTGTAAACGTTCAATTTCGGCAATCACTTTCGGATGCGCCGCATAGACATGAATTTGATAATTCTTGACTAATTCCAGATTGTTTTCCAACGCTTTTAACGCGTTTAATGCACGTCCAGCCCAATGATGATAGCCTTTTACAAGAATTAGATTTCTTTCGTTTAATGGCTTGATAAAATCTTCTTTGACTTGAAATCCGCCACCACCGGGAAAACTTCCGAGTGCTTTTCCGTTGAAACCTTGTTTTTTAGCTAGTGAAATATCACGCACGTTGTCTGTAAATAGAAAATCTACATTTTTTAATACGTGTTGAATGCGTTTTTGATGAAATGATTCTTTTGAGAAATGATAAATATCGCTTCCCCAAGTGGAGCAAATCCAGTTGAAATTGATTTTTTTTCGAACTTGAATCAACGGATAACTTTCCGATTGCAATTCCATCGAATGCACAACATCCGGTTGAATTTCTTGAATGAGTGCTTGTAATTTTTCGGCTGCCGTTACTTTTAAGAATGGCATAATTTTTTCGTTGAGCGAAGGAAATTTTTTTTTAAGAAATGTTTCCCCTTTTAGTGGTTTTATCTTTCGATTACTCCAATTGGTCGTGTAGTTTGTCCACTGTAAATCTTCATGAATTGGACTATCGAGACAATCGAACAAATAGATTTCATGATGTGAATCTTTTAATTGATGGATCCATCTTGCGGAATGTATGTATTGCATTGCAACAAAAAGGATTTTCATTTTTAAAGATTTTATTTTTTACGTAAGACCAATATAACTGATTCACCAAAGATTTGATCTTTCTTCGCAATATTTTTACTGAGTCCAAGTTTCGTCACTACTTTACGCACAAAACCATCTATTTTTAGTGCACGTTTGTCATTGACTAAGATATGCTTTTTTGGGCTGAATATGTTTAAGATTCGATCTGTTATTTTATTGGTTACCAAGTTTTTATATAGTTTTTCAGTCACAGGTTCATTGTGAATTTCCACAATTTCCACTTCAAATATATTCGCAAAGTTATGACACGTATCATTATACCAACGCGTGATATGATGCGGAGGAAAGTTCAATACATGATTTTTATTGTTGGTTAGGATTGAATTCGCTGAAGGTACGCCAATAATGAGCAAGCCACCTTTTTTTAAGGTTGTCAAACTCGCATTGATGAATTCGTTTGGATTTGGCACATGTTCCAATACTTGGAAGTTGCAAACTACATCAAATTGTTCCTGATTCGTTTTGGCAAAATCCTGAATACTTTGATTGATCAGCTTGACATTTCGCGTTGCTGCTTCTTCAATAGCTTTGTCATTGTATTCTAAACCTACATAGTTTTCAGCATTCAATAAACTGGCGAAATAACCACTTCCCGCGCCTATTTCCAATACTTTGTCCGATGCTTTGATATGATTTTTAGCAAAAAAGAATTCATATCTATTCGCATTGTAATAAAATCCTTGTTTTTCTTGCAATAGCACATAAAAATTGGCGCTCCCATTGCAAACTGGCGTAAAGAAATGAAGATTGCACGACATACATTTGACATAGTCAATAGTGGTATGCGCTTTGAATTCTTCTGAAATTTCAACATTCAAACGGTTTTTATACAACGTACTAATGTCTTCGGTTTTCAGTTGTTGAACCGTTTCCAAAGTTGTCTGCTTACATAGTATACATGTTGTATTTTCTAATACTCCCATAGTGTGATTCCGAAGGTTGATCCCCATCTTTTTGATGGTGGCAATATGTGTTCATCTTCCCAAAATACAGGAAACGTAATCGCGTCTTCTATAATGTCGATATCAAATTTTCCGTTTCCTAAGAATAAAGATACGGAATACGAAGCTGGCGCTAAAGGCAAGTCTTTGATGATGATATCGATTGTGTTTTTTCCAGTTTTTGGATGTAATTTTTTACCGTATTGCATCGTATTGGATGCCATGATGACTTGACCTTTTTCGTTTTTAAATAAGTATCCAATTGAAAATTCTTCCAACGAAGTTAAATCAAGATCCACCTGAATGTTTACATCTTTCCCTGAGATGACTTTGGAACTTCCATCGCCAATCGTAATCTTCTGCATGATTTCTTGCGTTCCTTTTTTACGATTTCGGTGTTCCTTCAAGCTTTTTGAGTAGGTTTCTTCCGAACCTTGTAAATAGTGCTTGATGACCTCTTCTGTATCTCCATGCATCACCATCATACCATTTTCCAATAGAATTGACTTGTTGCATAAGTTTTGAATGTTTGTCATATCGTGACTTACAAATAAAACCGTACGACCTTCACCTTTGGCAATGTCTTGCATTTTTCCAATGGCTTTTTTCTGAAATTCCGCATCACCAACTGCCAATACTTCATCTACGACTAAGATTTCAGGTTCTAAATGGGCGGCTACGGCAAATGCCAAACGCACTTTCATTCCCGAAGAATAGCGTTTTACAGGCGTATTTACATAGCGTTGCACACCTGCAAATTCGACGATTTCATCAAATTTTGATTTGATTTCGGCTTTCGTCATTCCTAAAATAGCGCCATTTAAGAAGATATTTTCTTTTCCTGTCAATTCTGGATGAAATCCGGTACCGACTTCTAATAACGAAGCTATGCGTCCTTTAGAACGGACAATTCCCGTCGTTGGCATCGTTACTTTTGATAAAATTTTGAGTAAGGTAGATTTTCCCGCGCCATTTTTTCCAATGATCCCTAATACTTCTCCTTTTTCTACATTGAAAGAAACATCTTTTAATGCCCAAACATAGTTGGAATTTCCAACCGTAGTACGTGCATTTTTTTCTCCAATTTTCAGATATGGATCTTCTTTTCCACGAATTTTATGCCACCAACGATTTAAATCGTGACTGATGGTTCCCGTACCCACAACGCCTAAACGATATTGTTTGGATAGATTTTCAACTTGTAATATGATATCTTTTTCTTCCATTACACCGTATCTATAAAATTACGTTCGGTTCTGTTGAAAATAATCAATCCGAAAAGAAATATTGCGAAAGAAACGCCTAACATAAATAGAATGTTTATAGACGAAAAGTCGTGTGTTGGATTTTCCATGTAAGTACCAGAAAATACCATGTAACGAAATGATTCTATGACGTGTGCCAACGGATTGTATTCTACCAACCATGAAACATAACTTGGCAATTTATCTTTTACAATTGCTATTGGATACATAACCGCCGAGATATACATAAACAACTGGATTCCAAATTGTACTAAGAATGTTAAATCGCGGTATTTTGTTACCATGGAGGAAATAATCATTC
The DNA here is from genome assembly GCA_964351775.1 of uncultured Kordia sp. GTDB lineage: Bacteria > Bacteroidota > Bacteroidia > Flavobacteriales > Flavobacteriaceae > Kordia. The sequence goes on from CAYGPQ010000044.1 coordinate 5,900, forward strand.
CTAAACCTAAGCCCAACATTCCCATGATGAGAATGATGATAGGTGTCCACAGAATATAGATTGAGATCGTTCCGGCTTCGCCATTTACTGAAAAATATGCGTAAAAGGCAACGAAAATTAAAAGTTGTATGGCTAATTTTAATAAGTTAGAAACCGTAATGGATAACGGCATGATGACTCTTGGAAAATAGACTTTCCCGAAGATATTTTCGTTCTTTTTAAACGTATCTGAAGTTGCTTTGAGACATTCGGCAAAGTAATTCCAAATCGTAATTCCCGCAAGGTTAAACAAAAACGCATTTACACTTCCGGTACTAATATCTGCAATTCCGTTGAAAACTAGCGTGAATATAACTGATGTTAGCAAAGGTTGGATTAAATACCATAATGGCCCTAAAACCGTTTGTTTGTATAACGTTACCACATCGCGGCGTACAAAAAGCATCAACAAATCTCGGTATTGCCAGATTTCTTTGAATTTAAAATCTAGGAGACTGCTTTTTGAAGATATTTCAAATAACCAGGTATTATTTTTTTGGGGCTTGTCCAAATTGGGTTGTTTTAGGTTACCAAATATTTTCTAAATCTTTTTTGGTGTAGGTATGATTTCGTTCTACAAATGTGGTTTTGGAGCTTTGTTTGAGTTGTAATGCGTTTTTTGAGAACAATCGGGATAATAATCCAAATGGTGTCAGAAAGATAAAAAACACAATTGATAGGATGATTTTTGTATTGATCCATCCTAAAACCATGGCTATTTTATTCCAAATCCAAACCACTAATCGTTCCAAAGGTGGAATAAATGATGCCACACCAATTCCTAACGCAATATAACGTACATAGCTCGCTGCAACTTGTTTTGTGGTGTAAAACTCCAAGTAAGCAGAGATGACTAAAAATCCTGCAACGATCACTAATATGACTTTCGTATTACTTTCTTTCATCCTAGAATAATGTATAAATAAATGGTGCAATTGCTGATCCACCACCCAAAACTAAAATCACTCCTAGTAATAGTAATACAATAATCATTGGCAACAGCCAGAATTTTTTTCGTTCTTTTAAGAAGTTAAACATGTCCTTTAAAAACTCCATACTCTATTTATTTTTTGTCTTTTATAAATGTTGCTAATTCGTCGCCCATTTTTTTGCTTCCCGCAGGATTAAAATGGCAATCATCATACAAATACGTACTTGTTTTTGGTATGATGGAATCTGTTTTGAATACCGGAATGTTAAATTTTTCAGCTTGATTTACCGTAATTGCGTTGATGCTATCTACTTTTTGTTGCAGTTTCCTAGCATTGTATCGAATGCCGCCACGAGACGTCATCCAATGCCAGTTTTTCAATACTTTTTCTTCCGTATTCCAAGTGACAACTTGTGTCGCAAATATAAGCTTTATATCATTTGCTTGACAAATACCTATCAACGATTTTAGTTTATTCTCATAATTGCCATAATCTGTTTCAGGTAACTGATTTTCAAGTGGTCGCGCTTGTGTTTTACTCACTTTTTTTCGATAGTTCGATGTGATTTCGATCGTTTCTAAGTCATTTCCTTCACTTTTAAACGCATAATACAAACGTCGTGGAATTTGAAATTCATACATAAAAACGCCCAACATGTTTGTAAAACTCACTTCTTTCTCCTCTTTTTTTGTGAGATTGAATTTGAGTGGATTTTTGTCTAACATTAATCGTGTCACATCATTAATTCCACAGAAAACAATGACTGCATCGGGTTGTAAGTGAATGATTCGATGTGACAACATTGCCAAATGATCTTGAATGTTATCGCCCGATTTTCCTGCGTTGTACACTTTTACAGTAGTTGAATCGTTGTTTAGGTTTAAATTTTCTTGTAAAATGTGCGTCCAAACGTCTTTATCATCAATGTACAAGCTTTCTGTAGAACTTCCGCCAATAGCGAAAATTCGGTATTCATTGTTTGGTTTTGGCATGATGAGTTCGTCACCACGAAAACCATAGTTATTAATTGTAAAGTTGGTCGTTTCTTTATAAGCATCAAACCCTAATAAACCTTTTTCTGTGGCAAATTGCAATGTCAAATTCTGATCGAACTGCGATTCGATATACATATTTCCAACCGTTGGATAAAACATATTTTTCTTCGCATTCTCGTACGGATCTGGCACTGGAAAAAACCATAGAATTCCTTCTATCAATACTAAAAGTACTAATAATATGATGAGATTATATTTGATTATTTTCCACACAGTAATTAGTCTAATAAAAATTCTTCTTTCCAATCGTCTGTATCTTGCCAACTTGGCTGCTCTTCTTTTTTGTACACGTAATTTCCAATCACCAAATAGTCCATTTCCGTTCGCATGAAACAACGATACGCATCATCTGGCGAACACACAATGGGTTCTCCTCGTACATTGAAACTTGTGTTGACCACAACACCAACGCCAGTGATTTTCTTGAATTCGTTGATTAATTCCCAATATTCTGAATTTGTTTCTTTATGAACGGTTTGAATTCTTCCAGAGAAATCAATATGTGTAATTGCTGGTAACGAAGAACGTTCAACATATAATTTATCCCGAATTGGTAATTCATTATAGTTTGCAGGAACTTCATGCTTAATTTTCGGATGAATTTTATGCACCAATAACATGTATGGCGAAATTCCTTCGTAATCGAAAAATTCGTTGACATCTTCTGCCAATACTGATGGCGCAAACGGTCGGAACGATTCTCTGTATTTTATTTTTAAATTGAGTTTTTTCTGCATTTCAGGATTTCGCGCATCGCCTAAGATACTTCTACGACCGAGTGCACGCGGACCAAATTCCATGCGACCTTGCATCCAACCAATGGCGTTTCCTTCTGAAATGTATTTGGCAACTTCTTTTGTTAATTCATTAAAATCTGAAAAATGTGTTGCTTTTGCACTGTATTTTCTATTGATATTTTCTACATCTAAGTCTGAATATTCAGGTCCTAAATACGAACCTTTCATGGCATCTGTTGGTACAACTTCGCGTTCTTTCTCGAAGTATAAATGATAGGCTGTTAAGGCAGCTCCTAACGCGCCACCAGCATCTCCAGCCGCTGGTTGAATGAATATTTCTTTAAAAATGTTTGCATCTTGCAGTTTTCCGTTGGCAACACAGTTGAGCGCAACTCCACCAGCCATACATAAATAGTCAGCACCTGTAATTTCTTTGGCGTGTTTGGCAAGTTTGATGATGATTTCTTCGGTAACTTCTTGAATTGCCAAACCGAGATCGGAATGTTGTTGTTCAAATTCAGATTCAGAGTCTCTTCTCGGGAAACCGAACAATGCTTCCCATTTGTCATCATATACCATGCGCAAACCAACGGCATAGTTGAAATATTGTTGATCTAACCAAATAGATCCATCCTCATTTATTTTGATGAGTTTCGTTTTGATAATTTCTTTGAATTTGTGTACACGTTCCGAATCGGGATTTCCATACGGCGCCAATCCCATAAGTTTGTATTCGCCTGAGTTTACTTTGAATCCAAGAAAATAGGTAAATGCAGAATATAATAATCCGACAGAATGTGGAAATTGCAATTCTTTGAGCATTTTGATACTTTTTCCTTCGCCCAAACTAATGGAAGCTGTTGCCCACTCGCCTACACCATCCAACGTTAAGATGGCTGCTTTTTTGTATGGCGACGGATAAAACGCACTTGCTGCATGCGATAAGTGATGTTCTGGAAAGAGCAATTTTAGCTTTTTCTTATCATAAGCTTGAATTTCTTTCAATTCATCTTTGATCAATTTTTTTAGGAACATTTTCTCTTTCAACCAAACCGGAATTGCGGTAATGAATGACGCAACACCTTTTGGCGAAAAGCCATAATAGGTTTCGAGTAAACGTTCAAATTTTAATAAGGGTTTGTCATAAAAGACCACCGCATCTAATTGATCTATTGTTTTTCCGGCATATTCCAAACAGTACGAAACTGCGTTCGTAGGAAACGCTGGATCGTGTTTTTTTCGAGTAAAACGTTCTTCTTGTGCTGCGGCTATTACTTTTCCATCTTGGACAATTGCTGCGGCAGAATCGTGGTAAAATGCGGATATTCCTAATATCGTCATAATCGCTTTTTTCAGAAATACCTTTACAGTATTTCATTTTTTGGGGATTTTTATTTTTTATCTTTTTCCAAAGAGTCTTTTGAGTCTTGTGAGCAATGGTCTACGTTCATCTTCATGGTAGCCATTTCCATAGTTTCCATAGCCGTAGCCATAGCCATAACCGTAGCCGTAGCCATAGCCATATTTCGCTTTTTGGCGATAATCATTGAACACAAAACTTATATTTTTTATTTCTCCTTTTTGATATTTGTGATTGATCATATTTAGCATTGCTTTTTTGGTATAATCCTGTCGAATCATATAAATAGTAGCATCTACATAGTCCATTAAATCAATGGCATCTGACACCAAACCTAATGGTGGTGTATCTAAAATAACATAGTCATAGCGATCGTACAGTTCATTCATGAATTCCTCCATTTGTGGACTTATCAAAAGCTCTGAAGGATTTGGCGGAACGGGGCCCGAAGTAATAATGTCTAAATTGTCAAATTTGGTCTGTTGAATGACTTCTTCAATTGTTTTTTGTCCAATTAAGTAGTTTACAGCTCCAATTTCGTTGGTAATTCCAAAATCACCGAAGATTTTAGGTTTCCGTAAATCGAGTCCTACTAAGACCGTTTTTTTGCCCATTAAAGAGAATACAGAGGCAATGTTTATAGAACAGAACGTTTTTCCTTCTCCACTGACGGAAGAAGTAACCATAACCGTTTTGGTTTTGTCTTTTGCAAGATTTTTGTATATGTATTGTAAACTCGATCGAATACCACGAAAAGATTCCGCCACAGACGATTTTGGGTTGTCAAACACTACTAGGTTTGATGCAGATCGACTTCGATTTACAATTCCCAACACGGGAATACTCGATAGTTTTTTGATGTCATCAGGCGTACTCACATTATTGTCTAAAACTGTCATTAAGAATACAAATCCCAATGGAAGTAGTAAGCCTATGAATAATGCTATGGAATAGTTTTTCTTTGTGTTTGGCAAGACTGATTTTTGACCTAAATCTTTGGCACTATCAATTACTTTTACATCCGAAACATTCGCTGCTTTGACAATTCCTGCTTCGTTTTTCTTTTCCAATAACATGGTATACGAAGCTTCACTTAGTTTATAGCTACGCTCAATATTGAAGAGTTGTTGTTCTTCTTCTGGAAGTTTTCTAAATTCAGCATTCGCTCTTGCAGTTCTGCTTTCAACATTGGCAATATCAAGATTTATAGAAGATCGCGCCGTTTTTACATTTTCGAGCAATACGCGTTTGGTGGCATCAATATCTTCATCTATTTTTTTAAAAAAGATATCATTTTTAACCGTTTCGCCCAATTTTGCACGTTGTATGGATAAAGCGACTATTTTTGAGACGTTGGTGATGATATTTGGGTCATCAATCCCAGAAGATGTTGGCGCTGGCAATGATCTGAAATCAGTACTATTGGTGAGATAATCTTCCAGTAATTTGAAATATTGAAGTTTTAACTGGTAACTGTTTTTTTCAATACTTAAAGTATTTAGTTTTCCAAAGACTTCTTCGCCTTTCATAGACGTGTTGAATACTTTGTTGTCTTGTTTGTATTTTTTTAATTTTAATTCGTCTTTTCGCAAGGAATCTTCCACACCAGAAATCATTTTTTCAATGAATTCAAGCGTATTCGTAGCAAACTGATTTTTTTCTTCGAGTTGTTTTTCTTTTAAAACTTCTGCAGTAACATTGAGATAATCCGCTAATATAGCTCGATTTGGTCCGGTAAGACTCAACACCAACATAGAGGCACCTTGCACTTTTAAGTTTACGGCAATAGATCTGTACGTAGCAATTTCAGAATTTAAGCTAGTGAAAACCACAAAATATTCTTTTCCTTCTTCTATCTGTGTATTGTTTCGTGTGGTTAATGCAAATTTGAAATAGTCTGTAACGGCTTCTTCATTCAACACAAAGTCACCTGTATATGCTTCTCCTTTTGGTGTAATGCTTGCATTTTTATTCAACTTATAATTCAGTCCTGAAAAACGTTCCGCATTGGTAAAATCAATATTTGCTGTGTATGTATTGTTACTTCCAAATACAATTTTGATAGGCGTATTAAGGATTTGCGGATATTCTTCATCCAAACTGACAATAAATGGTGCGTTAGTATGAATATCTTCTAAACGATATTCGCCTTGTTTTTTGTAATGTATATAGGATTCCAAGACACGCACTACATTTTCGTTGTGTGCTCTGGATTTTAAGATCGTTTTAATAGTTTCAACTTTGTCACTCGCGCCGCCCCAATTGAACGTTAAGTTCATACTCGATGAAAAGAAAGGGTTTTGCTCTTCTTTGATTGAAATTAAACTCTCAATGCTATAAATTCGTTCTAACTGCTTATTGTAGAAATAAGTGATCGCAAACGCTATTCCTAATGTAATGACAAACAAATACCAATAATTGAGCGCTCTAAAAGCCAATGCTTTTAAATCAAAAGAATTGTTGTTATCATCTAATTGAAATTCCTCTTCCATACGTATTATAAGTTTCTAGATAATACGACCACACTAGCCACTAACGACAATACAGAAATAACCGTTGTGAGCGTTTGTACAAGCGTTGTTCCGGTGCCTAATGATTTTTGTTTGAGTGGTTTCACATAAATTAAATCATTTGGCAATACATAGTAATACGGTGATTGCATTGCGCTGATATCCGTTAAATCGATATGATGAATTTTTTGTCCTTGTGGGTATTGACGAATGACCAACACATCTTTTCGGTTTCCAACTACTGTGATATCGCCTGCATTTGCAATGGCTTCTAATATAGTGACACGTTCTTTATAGAGTGTATAACTTCCAGTATCGCCTACTTCACCGTTGACGGTGAAGGTTAATCCTGCCAATTTCACTGTCACAAAAATATTAGCAATATCATTAAAATATTCTTCTAGTAATTTTGCTTTGATACGATCGCTTACTTCATCAACAGTATAACCTAAAACATTCAAATCTCCAATTTTTGGAATTCGAATATTTCCATGAACATCCACATTATATCCACTAAAATATAAGGATTGTGGATTTTCTGCAATATTGGTGGTTTCTTTCTTTTTAAACATTGCAATCAATTCTGGTTTGTCAGATTTGATATCAATGGAAATTAAATCACCTACCTGAAGTTTATACGGTTTTTGATTCAATTGTATTTGAGCATTCGTCAACGCTTCCTGATTTCCTTTGTCTTGCAAATAAATTAAATCTTTATTTGGAACACATGAAACCAAGACTAAAAAAGTAAGTAGGACGAATATTGAGGCTTTCAATTTCATGAAACAAGCTTGTGTTAGAGAAGCAAATATAAGTTTTACACAGTAATAATAAAATTCTATGCGACTTATATGATCTTTTTATTTTTAATTTGCACAAAAATCTATCAAGTGAATTATTTATCTGTTGAAAATATCTCTAAGTCATTTGGAGAACGCGTATTGTTTAATGACATTTCTTTTGGAATAAATAAAGATCAAAAAGTCGCTTTTATTGCAAAAAATGGTACTGGAAAAACGTCTTTATTGAACATTATTACAGGACTTGCAGAAGCAGATAGCGGACAAATTGTGACTCGAAAAGGAATTCACGTAGCATTTCTTTCTCAAAATGAAGAGTTAGATGCAAATCTTACCGTTGAAGAAACCATTTTTGCATCCGACAATCCAGTATTGGAAATTATTGCCAATTACGAAAAAGCATTGCTCAACCCTGAAGATGCTGAAGAATATCAACGTGCATTTGAAAAAATGGACGCGCACAATGCTTGGGATTTTGAAACGCAATACAAACAAATTCTATCCAAACTAAAACTCGATGATTTATCGCAAAAAGTGGGTAATCTTTCGGGTGGACAGAAAAAACGACTCGGTTTAGCAACGGTTTTAATCAATAGACCCGATTTGTTAATTTTGGATGAACCTACCAACCATTTAGATTTAGAAATGATTGAATGGCTGGAAGAATATTTCAAAAAGGAAAATGTAACATTGTTCATGGTGACGCACGATCGCTACTTTTTAGAACGTGTTTGCAATGAAATTGTAGAGTTAGAAGACGGTCAATTATACAGTTACAAAGGAAGTTATTCGTATTATTTAGATAAAAAAGAAGCGCGTATTCAGTCGGAACAAGCTTCGGTGGATAAAGCCAAAAATTTATACAAAAAAGAACTCGATTGGATGCGCCGTCAGCCAAAAGCACGAACGACCAAATCGAAATCGAGAATTGACGATTTTTACGATATCAAAGAACGTGCGCACAAACGTCGTAATGATCACGAAGTGCAATTGGAAATCAATATGGAACGTGTTGGAAGTAAAATTTTAGAATTGCATAACATTTCCAAATCGTTTGATGATAAAGTATTGTTAGACAAGTTTGAATATGTCTTTAAAAAAGGCGAACGTATTGGAATCATTGGGAAAAACGGAACAGGAAAGTCAACGTTTTTAAATATGATTACTGGAAATTTAGCTACGGATGCTGGAAAAGTAGTCGTTGGTGAAACGACAAAATTTGGCTATTTCACGCAAAGTGGTATTAATCCAAAGGAAGGACAAAAAGTGATTGACGTTATCAAAGAATTTGGCGAATACATTCCGTTGAAAAAAGGACGTTTAATTTCGGCAGCACAATTGCTAGAACGATTTATGTTTGATCGGAAACGGCAGTATGATTTTGTTGAAAAACTCTCTGGTGGCGAACTAAAACGCTTATTTCTATGTACCGTTTTAATTCAGAATCCAAACTTTTTAATTCTGGATGAACCTACAAACGATCTAGATATCATGACGCTCAATGTCTTGGAAAGTTTTCTGCTCGATTTCCCAGGTTGTTTATTAGTAGTTTCTCACGACCGATATTTTATGGACAAAATTGTAGATCACTTATTTATTTTTAGAGGTGATGGTGTGGTGGAAGATTTCCCTGGAAATTATACTGATTTCAGAGTGTATGAAGATAGTGTCGTTCCTGAATCCAAAAATGCAGGAGAAAAGAAAGAAAAACAATCGTGGCGACAGGATGATGCAACTCAAAAGCTAACGCACAACGAACTGAAAGAATACAAACGTTTGGAAAAAGACATTCAACGTTTAGAAGAAAAAAAGGAAAAAATAGAACAAGAATTTATTTCTGGCGAATTGTCGCAAGATGAAATTCAGGAGAAATCAATGGAATTGCAGAAAATCATCAAAGAATCTGAAGAAAAAACAGAACGTTGGTTTGAATTGGCTGCAAAAATGGAAGGGTAATACCATTAATCATTTAAATGTACTTTAATAAAATTCCCTTTTTCCCTTTCTTCTTCATTAAAAAAAGAAACCGTAACTAAGGCTATGCTTTAGTTTTTTAACTCGAATAAAGAAAAAAATCATTATTTTCTTTTGTCGTAAACTCAAACAATAAATGGCATAAGTATGTGGTATCAAATTGTTGCATATTTTAGATTTTTGGTTAAATCTACCAATCAACACGGTGTGCATTCGCCTTTTGTGTATGATTTGGTAACGAAATGTTTTTATGATACAAAGCCGAAAGAGAGTTATCAAACCATCGAGCACTATCGAAACGATTTATTGAACGATCACACAATAATAGAAGTCAAAGATTTTGGTGCAGGAAGCAGAGTGTTTTCATCTAACAAGCGAAAAGTGTCCGCCATCGCTAAAAATGCTGGAATTACACTCAAACGTGCCAAATTATTAGCGCGACTTGTCTCCTATTTTAATATCGAAAACAGTTTAGAACTCGGAACTTCTTTAGGAATGGCAACCATTGCCATGAAAGAAGCAAGTGAAGTTTCTACTTTAGAAGGTTGCCCAGAAACGGCAGCCATCGCGCAGCAACAATTTAAAAAGTATAAGCTTACAAATGTAAAAGTATATGTGGATGAATTTTCAACTTCATTAGCACAACTCACACATACAAAGTATGATTTAGTATACATTGATGGAAATCATCAAAAAGAAGCGACTGTTCTTTATTTTGAACAATTATTAAAAACTTCGCACAACGATTCCATTTTTATATTTGATGATATTCATTGGAGCAAAGAAATGTCGGAAGCGTGGGTAATCATCCAAAATCATCCAAAAGTGACGGTCACCATTGACTCTTTTTATTGGGGATTTGTTTTCTTTCGGAATGAACAAGTCAAGGAACATTTTACGATTCGAGTGTGATATGAAACGCTTTTTCAGTCATCAAAAAGGAATTTATCATCAAGGATTCTACAAAAGCTATAATTTTTAGTTAATTTTGGAGTAATTATCGCGTCCCAAGAGCAATATCATGAGCAATACACAATTACAAGAAGTATTAGAAACCAACAAGAAGCAAAAGGAATTCTACAATGTAAAGAAGAAGAATTTTGCCACCAAAGTTTGGTCTTTTATGCGAAATAAATTATTATCTGACTTTAGAAAAGAATTGCAAATCAACGAGCAAGTGTATGAAAAACACAAAACCTGGCTGGGCGATTTGTCCGATAAAAAAGTGCTCGATTTAGGTTGTTACGCCGGAAATCACCTGAGTTTGTACTTAGCCGAACATTCCAAAAGTTATTTAGGAATTGACTTGAGCGATAAAGCCATTGGACAACTCAGCGAACGCTTAAAAGATTTTCCAAACGCAGAAGCGAAAGCGATTGATTTTTTATCGCCTGAATTTACAGAGACTGACTTTGATATTGTATACGCGTATGGCGTGTTGCATCATTTTGAAAGCTTGGACCTATTATTTGGGAAGCTCAAAGAAAAACTAGCTACTGATGGAAAACTCATCTCCTACGATCCTTTAAAAACAAGTTTGCCATTGCGCATCATTCGTGGAATATACCGTCCTTTTCAGTCAGATGCCGATTGGGAATGGCCATTTTCAAAGAAAACAGTGCAACGTTTTCATACGGAATTTAAAGTGATAGAACGCAGAGCAATTTTAGGAAGTTCAAAATGGGCGTTTTTCTTGAATTTAATTCCGATGAGCGCTACCAAGAGATTAAATTATATCCAAAAGTTGCATCAAAAAGACTGGGAGAAATCGCAAACAAATGATCGTCATCTCTATAAATGTATGCACTTGACGATGTTGATGGAACAAAATAAATAATACCATGCAAGAATTAATCATTTTCATCGTCATTATTGTTGTGCTCGCGCCGTTTTTGTTTATAACGACGCGTAGAAATAAGAAACAAATCAATTCGCGTAAAAACAGAACGTTTTTAGATTCGCGTCTTGACAAAAAAAAAGAAGATTCAAATTGACCTTGTTTGATTACTTTATTGCATTATGTATTGGAGCACTAATTGTATATCGAACCAATTCAAAGACACGCAGAAAGTTGAAAGATCATTTTGAAAGAAAATAAAAAGAAGACCCACAACAAGCTACAAAAAGAACAGATGAAAATATATACAAAGACCGGTGATAAAGGAACTACTGCCCTATTTGGCGGTACACGCGTTCCCAAACATCACATCCGAATTGATAGTTACGGAACAGTAGATGAATTGAATTCGCATATTGGTTTGATTAGAGATCAGGAAATCAATCCGCATTATCAGCAGGTTTTGATGGAAATTCAAGATTTGTTATTTACGGTGGGCGCTGTTTTAGCGACTGATCCTGAAAAAGCAACGTTAAAAAATGGAAAAGACCGATTGAACATTCCAAGAATCTCAGAAGATAACATTGCAGTATTAGAACATGAAATGGATACTATGAATGATGAATTGCCACCAATGACACACTTTGTGTTGCCTGGCGGACATCAAACTGTGTCATTCTGTCACATTGCCCGTTGTGTATGCCGTAGAGCAGAGCGTTTAGCATCAGCACTTTACGAAATGGAGCCTTTTGACGAACATACTTTGAAATACTTAAACCGACTTTCTGACTACCTATTTGTATTGGCACGAAAGTTGTCTCATGATCTACAAGCAAACGAGATAAAATGGATTCCGAAGAAAAAATCGTAATCAATTGAAAATTAAAGAGATATACATCCTTTAAAATACGTTCTTAAAAATAATGTGTAAATAATGATTTTTTTACTTGACTTTTTCATTTAAAAATTTATTTTTGCAAAAAATTAATATCAAAAAATATGTATTGGACACTAGAACTGGCATCTCACTTAAGTGATGCTCCTTGGCCAGCTACAAAGGATGAGTTGATTGACTATGCAATTAGAACAGGTGCTCCTTTAGAGGTTGTTGAAAATTTACAATCAATAGAAGATGAAGGCGAAACCTATGAATCTATCGAAGAAATTTGGCCAGATTATCCTACAGACGATGATTATCTCTGGAACGAAGATGAATATTAAAACAAGTTAAACAAGGAAAAAGTCTCCATATTGAGGCTTTTTTTTTGTTTGATACTAAACCACATAAACCATGAGTTTTTTAAATTCAATGTTAAAAGTTTTTGTTGGAGACAAATCCAAGAAAGATATCAAAGGCTTACAGCCTATTATTGATAAAATAAAATCACACGAACAACAACTATCACAGTTGTCACTTGATGATCTTAGAGCTCGAACAACTTACTTTAAAGCACAAATCGCGGAAGCGTGCAAAGAAAATAATACACGAATTACTTCGCTACAAGAAGAAGCAGAAGCAACTGCGGATATCGAACGTAAAGAAGATATCTATCAAGAAATTGATAAACTTAGAGACGAAGAATACGAAATTACGGAAGCTGTTTTGTTTGAGTTACTACCAGAAGCATTTGCTGTGGTAAAAGAAACCGCAAAACGTTTCACGAATAACACAGAACTGAATGTTACGGCAACTCCGTACGACAGAGAATTATCCGGACTACACGATTATATCACACTTGATGGCGACAACGCTATTTGGCAAAACTCATGGGACGCGGCTGGAAAGCAAGTCACGTGGGATATGATTCACTATGATGTGCAGTTAATTGGTGGTATTACCATGCACCAAGGTAAAATTGCCGAAATGAAAACAGGAGAAGGAAAAACGTTGGTGGCAACTCTTTCTGTATACCTAAACGCATTACCCGGAAAAGGGGTACATTTAGTCACTGTGAATGATTACTTGGCAAAACGTGATAGCGCGTGGATGGCACCAATATTCCAATTCCACGGATTTACGATTGATTGTATTGATTACCATCAACCCAACTCAGAAGCGAGAAGAAAAGCGTATGCCGCTGACATCACCTACGGAACAAATAATGAATTTGGTTTCGATTATTTACGTGATAATATGTCGCATTCGCCAAACGATTTGGTACAACGCGCACCTAACTATGCTATTGTCGATGAGGTCGATTCTGTATTAGTCGATGATGCACGTACACCATTGATTATTTCTGGACCTATTCCGCAAGGAGATTTGCACGAATTCAATGATTTAAAACCAAAAATAGCGGACATAGTTGGCAAACAACGCCAATATTTGACAGGTGTTTTAGCAGAAGCTAAAAAATTAATTAAAGAAGGAGACACTAAAGAAGGTGGATTCTTATTACTAAGAGTTTTCAGAGGATTGCCTAAAAATAAAGCATTAATCAAGTTTTTAAGTGAAGAAGGTGTGAAACAACTACTTCAAAAAACGGAGAACTTTTACATGCAAGACAATAATCGCGAAATGCACAAAGTAGATGCTGAATTATTATTCGTGATTGAAGAAAAAAACAATCAAATTGATCTAACTGACAAAGGAGTCGAATATTTATCTGCGGGAAGCAATGATAATGATTTCTTTGTAATGCCAGATATTGGTGGAGAAATTGCCAAAATTGAAGCGCAAAACTTAGAAACAGAAAAAGAGGTTGAACTCAAAGAAAACCTTTTCCGCGAATTTGGCGTAAAAAGCGAACGTATTCATACGCTAAGTCAATTACTAAAAGCCTACACACTTTTTGAAAAAGATGTAGAATATGTAGTGATGGACAATAAAGTGAAAATCGTAGATGAGCAAACTGGTCGTATTATGGATGGGCGTCGCTATTCTGACGGATTACATCAAGCAATTGAAGCAAAAGAAAATGTAAAAATTGAAGATGCAACACAAACCTTTGCTACGGTAACCTTACAAAATTACTTCAGAATGTACCGCAAACTATCAGGAATGACGGGAACGGCGGTTACAGAAGCAGGAGAATTATGGGAAATCTACAAATTGGATGTTGTTGAAATTCCAACAAATAGACCTATCGCACGTAAAGACAAAGAAGATTTAATCTACAAAACGAAGCGTGAAAAATACAATGCCATTATTGATGAAGTAACGGAATTGTCTCAACAAGGAAGACCCGTTTTAATTGGTACTACTTCGGTTGAAATTTCGGAATTATTAGGAAGAATGCTTTCTATTCGTAAAATTCCACACAATGTATTAAACGCGAAATTACACCAACGTGAAGCAGATATTGTAGCGGAAGCTGGAAAACCAGGACAAGTTACCATTGCGACCAACATGGCAGGTCGTGGAACGGATATTAAATTAAGTGAAGAAGTAAAAGCCGCTGGTGGTTTGGCTATTGTTGGTACAGAACGTCATGATTCACGTCGTGTAGATAGACAGTTACGTGGTCGATCTGGGCGTCAAGGAGATCCGGGAAGTTCACAGTTCTATGTTTCTTTAGAAGATAACTTAATGCGTTTATTCGGTTCTGACCGAGTGGCCAAAATGATGGACAGAATGGGGTTGAAAGAAGGTGAAGTAATTCAGCATTCCATGATGACAAAATCTATTGAGCGTGCACAGAAAAAAGTGGAAGAAAATAACTTCGGAATTCGTAAACGTCTATTAGAATATGATGATGTAATGAATGCGCAACGTGAAGTAGTGTACAAACGTCGTCGCCACGCGTTACACGGAGAGCGTTTAAAGGTCGATATTTCGAATATGGTGTATGACACTACCGAAATCATTACGGAGACAAACAAAGCCGCAAACGACTATAAAAACTTTGAATTTGAGTTAATTCGCTACTTCTCTATCCCAAGTCCAATTTCGGCAGACGAATTTGCGAAAATGACAGAGCAAGAAATTATTGGAAAAGTATATATTGCTGCTTTCAAACACTACAATGAGAAAATGGAGAAAAATGCGGAATCGGTGTATCCTGTAATCAGACAAGTGTATGAAAATCCTGAAAACAAATACGAACGCATTGTTGTTAAATTTACAGACGGAACCAAAGAATTGAATGTGGTCAGTGATTTAAAAGATGCGTATGATTCTCAAGGAAAGCAATTAGTCACAGATTTTGAAAAGAACATTTCGTTGGCTATTATTGATGATGCGTGGAAAACGCACTTGCGTAAGATGGACGAATTAAAGCAATCCGTTCAGTTAGCGGTACATGAGCAAAAAGATCCGTTATTAATTTACAAATTTGAAGCATTTGAATTGTTCAAAACGGTGATTGATAAAGTAAATCGTGAAATTCTTTCTTTCTTATTTAAAGGAGAATTGGCAGACAACAATCCAGACCGTATTCAGGAAGCACGCGAGCAACGACGTAAAAAAGAAAACTATAAGACTTCAAAAGAAGAAGTGTTAAACAGTGATGAAAGAGCTGCCGCGAGTCGTCAAGCAATGCAACAATCGCAACAACGTCCGCAAGTAACGGAAACCATCGTTCGCGATAAGCCAAAAATTGGTCGTAACGAACGTGTGACGATTAAAAATGTAATGACAGGCGAAAATAAAACAGTAAAGTACAAACAAGCAGAACCTTTGATCGATAAAGGACAATGGGTAATTGTGGAAGCGTAACACTTCGAGTGCCTCAGCGTACTGAAATATAAATTATATAGAAACTCTCATGGAAACGTGGGAGTTTTTTTGTTTGCTCACTAAATGATTCAAATATTGAAAAGATATTTCTATATTTAAAAAAATTAGGAGAGAATTAGAAATGATTTCATCTTCATTTTATTACAAAGTAGATTATAATTTATAAAAAATTATAATTTTATAGAAAATATCTCTTCTATGGAAGCCTATGCAAACGCACTCTTATATGCCATTCCTTTCTTTACTATTTTAGTGATCGCAGAAATTGCGTATGGTTATTTTACTAAAAATCAAACGCATAACGTCAATGATACGGTTTCGAGTATTAGTTCTGGGCTTACGAGCATTATTAAAGATTCTTTAGGTTTAGCATTCATCTTAATTTCATATCCATATTTACTAGAAAACTTAGCCATATTTGAAATTTCAGAAGCTTGGTATACTTTTGTCATTGCATTTATTGCCATTGATTTTGCCAGTTATTGGAATCATCGATTAAGCCATAAAATAAATTTTTTCTGGAATCAACATGTAATTCATCACAGTAGTGAAGAGTTTAATTTGGCGTGTGCGTTGCGGCAATCTATTAGTAACATATTAGGTTATTTCCCTTTATTATTGATTCCTGCAGCATTTATTGGTGTTCCATATAAAGCAATAGCCATCCTTACTCCTATTCATTTATTTGCTCAGTTTTGGTATCATACAAAACATATTGGAAAGCTTGGATTCTTAGAATATATTCTTGTAACGCCATCGCAACATAGAGTACATCATGCGATTAATGCTGAATATATTGACAAAAATTTAGCAGCAGTTTTTTGTATTTGGGATAGACTATTTGGCACATTTCAAGAAGAACTTGAGGAAATTCCTCCTGTTTATGGAATATTAAAACCTGCCGCGACTTGGAATCCTGTGCTAATTAATTTTCAACATTTATGGCGATTAATTAAAGATGCATGGCGAACAAACAGTTATTATGATAAACTTCGAATTTGGCTAATGCCAACAGGATGGCGACCAGAAGATGTAAAAAAGAATTACCCTGTAGATATTATTGAAAATGTATATGAGTTTGAAAAATACAAAACACCGACTTCTATTGCTTTACAAATATGGTCCATCTTACAAATGACAATTACAATACTATTGATACTTTTCTTGTTTTATAATTTCGGAAATATTAGAGATACTGGTGGATATGATATGTTATTAGTGTACGGTGCAATTGTTTTTATAGGAATTTACAGTTATACAAGTCTACTTGACAAATATACATATACGATTGTTTTTGAATCAATTAAAGTAGCATTGGGTCTTTTTGTAATTTTATCTTTTAATGATTGGTTTGGAATCAATAGGTATTTCCAATACGGAAGTATTCTAATTGGAATGTATTTTTTAATTAGTTTTTTAGCTACCATTTATTTTTCCTATGTAGAAAAAATGCTTGTTTCTTCAAAAACTAAAACCGCTTAAATTTTATCCATTTAAAGATTTATCAAATTGTTTTCCTATCATTTTTATTTGTATAATAACAAATACAAGCAAAAAGAAGAAACCATACGCGTATGTTGCTGGAAGGTTAAATTTGATATCGTATTTCTGAACGAACAAACTAGATAAATTCCAATCGCCTAAAATAGAGAAACCGAGTGAGAAACGTGTCAATACAAACGCAAATACTAAGAATAATGAACCAATAATCATCCATCCGACTTTGCTAATTAGCGGTTTGTAAACTTGTACCGGAACTTTTTCTTTGGAAACTTCTGCCATGACATTGGCAAGGAAATCTACGGAAGGTGTTGTCAATCCAGCTTCCTGAATGAGCTCTTTCGTAAATTGATCTAATTTTTTATTTTCTGCTTCCATGATTCAAATATATAGGTTCTACAACATTTTTCAAGATATGATATAACTTTTTTCTGCTTCGATGCAGTTTAATTTTCACATTATCATACGAGATTTTAGCAATATCCGAGATTTCTTTCAATGATAAATCTTCAAAATAAAACAAGGTTAGCAACACGCGTTCGTCTTCTGGCAACTGCAATAAAGCCTTTTCAATGGTTTCCTTCTTCTCTTTATCCTCCAAATAACTCAATGCGTCTTGCATCGTTCCAATATCAGATTCGTGAATCTCATCAATATGTTCTGAATAAATGACTCTTTTACTCTTTTTAATGTAATCCAAACTCGTATTATACACAATTCGATACAACCATGTAGAAAACTTAGCCGTTCCTTTAAACGAATCTAGTGCTTTGTACGCCTTTACAAAAGTATCTTGCGCTACTTCTTCCGCATCTTCCCTATTTCCAACCATACGCAACGCCAATGTAAATATCATATCCTTGTAATTATTTACAAGCATTGCATACGCATTCACGTTTCCAGAACGAATTTCCAGAATATAGTCTTGGTCAGTTTTTTGATTCATTTGTAGTTAAGACGATCACTTTTTATAAATGGTTACAGGTTTTTTAAAAAATAATTAAATGATTAAAAATTAAATGATTAAATAATGGAATGTCCTTAAAATATCATAAAGCTACAAAGTACGTCATGCTGAACTTGATTCAGCATCTCATACGTCTGGTAAGGCCCTGAAATAAATTCAGGGTAACGCAATAACTATTTGATAAAAAACGGATACCCAAATTAAACAATTTTCACATCTTCAAATTACCACATTATCAAATTAATACATTGTTTTATTGACACATTTTCAAATTAACACATTATCAAATTGATACCTTATTTTATTTTTTTCAAATTTTCTGTAACCAAAACAAAAAACTGTTCGTCATAATGGGCAAATACATAAAACTAAACTTAAAAAACAATTATTATGGGATCAGAAGTTATTATAGTACCAGCAATGTTTGGAGTCATTTTTGGAATCTACTATTTATTTATTTCCACAAGAAATAAAGAACGCTTGGCGTTGATTGAAAAAGGTGCAGAAGCCTCTATCTTTTTTAGTGCTAAAAAATCATTAACACCTACTTGGAAAGTATTGGTATTAAACCTAGCCGTTTTAATGATGGGAATCGGATTGGGGATTTTTATAGGAAACATCCTGCATGTATCTGTTGGTTTGCCTGAAGAAGTTGCATTTCCAGGAACCATTTTCTTAGTTGGCGGAATTTCATTATTTACAGGCTTCTTCTTAACTAAAAAATTGGTTGAAAAAGCATAATTGATTTTCATCAATCAAAAACGCACCGTTAGTTAGCACACAAAACGATTGTTTCTCTTAGGATGAGCAGTCGTTTTTTCATTCCTGCGAAGGCAGGAATCCATTTTATAGTCATTGAAGAATTAAACAACAGCTACCTTTTATATTTTGAGTTTTAAATTTCTCGGTTAAAAAAAGTCTAACCATCCAAAAGGTCTAACAAATCCAACTCGTCTAAATAGACATTTACCTTTTCCATAAGAAAAAAGAAATATATCAATTCGTATCTTTACAGCGAAAAAGAAAACCTGAATTTTTAGTAAATATGATATAAAACGTAAGTTTCACAATCATTCGCGACTGAATCAAAAAAATAATTGATATGAAATCGATATCCTTAATATTTATAGCCATTCTATTCTTTACGCTAAGTTGCAACTCAAACACAACTACGAAAGAAGCACATACACAAGAAAAAATGAGTCCACAAGACTTAACAAAATACGAAACTGCTTATTTTGCAAGTGGTTGTTTTTGGTGTGTAGAAGCTGTTTTTGAAAGTGTAAAAGGTGTCAAAGAAGTCGTTTCTGGGTATGCTGGCGGAAAAGCCAAAACTGCAAATTATCAACTTGTTAGTGCCGGAAGAACCGATCATGCGGAAGCTGTAAAAGTATATTACGATGCAAAAGTAGTTTCGTATGAAACCTTGGTAAAAGTGTTTTTTGGTTCGCACGATCCAACAACCTTAAACAGGCAAGGTCCGGATGCAGGTAGACAATATCGTTCGGCGATCTTTTACAAAGACGCAAACGAGAAAAAAATCGTAGATGCATATATTGCTAAATTAAAAGCTGAGAACGTTTTTAGTGGAACAATTACCACCGAAATTGCGAAGTATACTGCTTTTTATGATGCAGAAGCGTATCACCAAGATTATGAAGCAAACAATCCGAACAATCCGTATATCAGAGGAGTTTCTGTTCCGAGATTGAAACGTTTTCAAAAGAAATTTCCTGAATTATTGAAGAAAGAGGCGCATTAAGTTCTAAAAGACAAAAAGATGCTAGAATCAAGACGTATTTAGTTAAAAATTCCAATCTTGGCTCTTGGCTCTTGGCTCTTGGCTCATAAAAGAAACACTTTTCAATTTAAAATTCAGAATTTTGAATTATTAGTTTGTAATTCAGAATTTTAGCAAATAAATAAAACCGACAATTCACCTTGTCGGTTTTATTTTTTAACGTTTTATTAAGAAAACTGACAATTACACACAAAAAAACGACAGTTACACATCTTCTCTCTTTTATAAGACTCTTTTGTAGTACTTTCATATAGTAATTACACACATCAAGTCGCGGCTTTTGATAAAACAAGTTTTGAGAGGTTCATTTGGATCAACTCATAACTGTTAGTTTAATAAATTCTGCTGAAAAGCGGAATCTCTTTCAATACCATTTATTAATATCGTAAAACCAAATACCATGAAGAAAAAAATGATTTCATTTGCTTCTTTAGGAATTGTGTGCGTTACATTGTTCCTAAGTTGTGAAACAAACCAACACTACGAAGAACACTTAGATGCAGCATTGGATGTACCTGAGAAGATTATTTCCAACACAGAAGCTGCTACGCTTTTTAACAACGATCATACTACTAGATTGTCACAAATTGGAAAAGAGACCACTCCTTTTGAAGACAAAGCCATTTATTTTGATTTGCAAGAATTAACCAATTATGTCAATCATTTAGAATCCGTTGCTATTTCAAAAAACATTCCGATTACTGGGGCAAGTTTTGTATTTGGTGCGGACGCGAATGGAAAACGTACGGTATTTTTAATGCCTTCTACACGAAATGCTGCCTTAGATTATCAAGAATCATTTACCATTGAAAACGGGCAGTTTTTAACATTCAAGCATATTGATCAATACTTAAAAGCTACATCCAACTCAGTAAATCATGAAAATTTAATAGTATCGCCAAACGGATATCTATCATTTAATGAAGCTATTGCGTTGTTTAATGCGTATGAAACCAACTATATTCAACCATTTTCAGCCAAAGTAAAAAGAGACTATTACACCAAAGCAGTTTGGTATTCATTGGATGAAATCAAAGGTTATATCAACTATATAAAAAAGAAAGCTAACGATCATGATATTGCCATTACTGGAATTGATGTGTTTTTTGGTGTGTATAACAATGATCCAAATTTGGAGTTAAAGTCTAATGCACAAACCTTGTTTTTAACCGCAAGTACACAAAAAAATGCGATCATCAATACACAAAGTGAGTTATTGAAAAACTATATTCAAAATGGTTTTTTCGCAAAAGATGATGCCACTGATGAAGATGAGAGTTTAGTATATAACTTAGGAGAGATTTCACCACCTCCAAAAAAAGATTAAACTATTATCCTCCAAGCCTACCCAATTTTCTTTTTCACACAAAAAATCATCTTCACTTCATTCTTTTCTACACATAAACCTACTTGATCTCTCTATTGTAGTCTTTTTCCTGATAATATTCCTCTTATCACTTTTTATAAAAAGGGAAAAACACCCATTTTTAAAATTCTAATTTTTTTTCTAAAAAGATTGGCTAATTTTAACAAAAATTAAAAAGACAAACAAAACTACAACCTTATGAAGAATTCAGTAAAAGCAATTATTCCACTAATCTTAGGAATTGTAATTGGTTATTTTATATGTAAAAGTATGGGAGACAATCCAAATGGAAATCCTGACGCGAAAGCTCCCGATGGGATTATTTCTGTATATGATGCAGTAAACTTACATGAAAGTTATGTAGCCAAATTAAATGATACAACGTATGGAACACCAAATAATCCTGAATTTAAAGAGACACAATTTGTTTGGTTTTCGATGAAGAAAATCCGTGATTATGTACACTATTTAGATAATGTTGAAAAAGTGAACCCTGACAATCCAAAAATATCTGGAGTTCGTGTATACTTTGGGAAATACAATGCGCATAAAGAATATCCGAATCAACAAACCGTTTTCTTTACGCCAACTGTGGATACAAAATTATCTGAGGACTATCCTAATATGAAAAATTTACCTTTTTCTATTATTCCAAAAGATGCTTCATCACCTTTAATCGGGAGATATAAAGTAATCGCACGATTATTATTAGATGATCATTATGCAGATACGAGAGCAAATGAAGCAAATGCAATGTTAGGTCATAAATCATCCGAAAATACAGCACAAAAATCGAATGCAAAAAATGGAAATGATGATGGAACAAGTCTATCATTCAACTTAGGAGAAGTTAGTCCACCACCACCAAAAAATTAAAAATGAATAATGGAGTTATTTGATAGTATTACTTCTTTAAAAATTGAAAATTTAACGATATGGATAGAAATAATTACTGCTATTATTGGCAGTATTTATTTCTATAAATATAAAGAAACCTATTTAAAATATTTTTTGTTGTTCTTGTGGTACATTGTAATTAACGAACTTACTGGAAGGTACTTAGCAAACATATTAGGTAGATATAACCTTATCATCTTTAATATATATCTTCTAATTAATTTTCCTTTTCTTTTTTCTATATATAGACATTTTTTGAAAAATGAATTTTATAAAAATATAATATTTTATTTTATTTATATATACATAATAATATTTATCTTTAATGGTATTTTCATTGAGGATTACATAGAAGATTTAGTTACTTACCCTTTCATTATTGGATCGTCATTTTTAATAGTATCTGTTATTTTTTACTTTATAGAGATATTAAATTCAGAAAGAATACTTAATATAACAAGAGATTTATTATTTTGGATTAGTGTAGGAGTATTATTGTTTAATATAGGTATTATACCTTGGGTTATCACTTTGGAGTATTTTGAAGAAAAAAAAGATGCAGTCACTATGTTATCTAAAGCATTAATCCTGATTTTAAATATTTGCTATATAATTGGTTTCGTATGGGGTCACAAAATGAGGAAATCAGAGTAGTTGCTATTACTCTAATTTTTATTTTATTAGTTATAGTAATCATCGCACTTTTCTTGGTATTCATCAAGCGAAAGAATAAACTCTTGACTGAAAAAGAATTAGCCGAAAGAGAATTTGAAAACGCTATTGCCGAAACACAAATAGAAATTAGAGAACAAACCTTACGTAATATAAGTTGGGAGTTGCACGATAATATTGGGCAACTCCTTACACTTGCCAAAATACAACTGCATCAAATTTCGGGTACTCATGAAGGTATTTCGGAAGTCACCGAAACCATTTCAAAAAGCTTGAATGAGTTACGAGCACTTTCAAAATTGATCAATCCGGATGCGTTGAAAAATATCATGTTACCCGAAGCCTTGAGTTTAGAAGTGGCGCGTTTTAATCGCTTAAATTTTATTGAAGCTACATTAACTATAACCGGTGAGGAACAAATTATTGATGATAAAGCCGAAATTATTTTGTTTCGAATTTTACAAGAATTCTTTTCAAACACCATCAAACATGCAAAAGCTTCCAATCTTGCTGTTACGTTGACGTATGAGAATAAAAAATTAACGATTGTAGCCGAAGACGATGGAAAAGGATTCAATAAATCCAAAGATCAACCCAATAAAGGCATTGGATTGCTCAATATGAAAAGTAGAGGAAAACTCATTGGCGCCGAAATTGAACTGGAATCGCAAGTAGAAAAAGGGACAAAACTGACGATTATTCATTATCTTTAGATTCCATAATTATTAATTCATAATTCTGAATTCAGAATTGTAAAATAAACTAACATCTTGAAAACATATTCCGTAGCTATTGTAGAAGATCACGTATTATTATCACAAGCCATTGGCGGTTTGGTAGATTCGTTTGATCATTTTAAGGTAAGTTATTTGTGTAAAAATGGAAAAGAGCTCATCACGCGTTTGGAAGATAATTCAAATGCACCCGATATTGTGCTCATGGACATTAACATGCCCATCATGAACGGTATTGAAACCACAACCTGGATTACGGAGCATTTTCCAAATATAGATGTTATTGGACTTTCTATTGAAGAAGACGAACGTACCATTATTCAAATGTTGCGCGCTGGTGCAAAAGGATATTTGATGAAAGATGTCGAAAAAAGTGTCTTAGAAATGGCACTGAATGAAGTGGTTACCAACGGATTTTATCATTCAAAACATGTGACCAATATTCTCATTGGTTCATTGAATGGAAAAGGAAATAATAGCACAAAATTGAAAGAAAATGAAATTGAATTTATGAAGTTGGTCTGCACGGAAATGACCTATAAACAAATTGCGGATCAAATGTGTTTGAGTCCTAAAACCATTGATGGCTACCGTGATTCTTTATTTGAAAAACTACATGTGAAGAATAGAATTGGGCTCGTTATTTACGCTATTAAAAATAAAATTTATTTGCCTTAGATTGGTTGTTGGTTGTTGGTTGTCAAAAAAAACTTTTTTATTTAAACTTTAGTATTTTACATTTATAATTTAATTTTCGTTATTTGTTTGTTGTCAGTTCGAGCATTATTGAGATTCAAATGTATTTGAATTGAAAATACTTAGTGAAACTATCGAGAACGCTGGTTGTTTATTAGACATAAACTTATAAACCCTTAAACTCATATACGTTCATTGAGCGGAGTCGAAATGAACTCACGATTTCTTATGCAATGAAACTTCGCTATACTTGGCGTTGATATTAATTTCACTACCCGTATTGGTGGCTTTTTGAAATCCGCGAACTATGGTATTAAACTGCGTTTTATTTTTAGTTCCAATTACCGTTTCTGGATACGAAATACTAGAATTTGAACCTATATAATACAATTTAAACGCGGAAGCGGGCAATTGAATGCGCGCGTCCGTGTTTTCTAAGATGATATCTAGGGTTTTAAAAGTATCACTTACATTGTGAATCAATAAGTTGCCAAATGTTCCGCTAATGATTGCCTTTTCTGCGAGCGTTCCAACACTCACATTGGAAGAATTAGACATTAAATTAATATCATTTACCAATTGTAAATCTACATTTTCTATAAAATTTACTTTTAAAGATCCATTGTTCCATTTTGTGACATGAACTGGCGCATACGACGATTCTATCGTCGTATTTGCACCATCTATCACATTGGCATACAAAGCTGCGTGAGACAGCTTTGCATTCATATTTTCACTAGTGGAAGCTAAGGTTACTTCTCCATGACGAACATTGAGTTTTAACTTTGCTTTCTTTGGCATTTTTATTTTGATTGTTTTCTTTACTTTAAAATGCTTATTTCCAGATGAAATAAAGAAAATACCATCTTTATTTGCGTTACCATGAAGGTTGTGGATACTCATATTGGTAAGATTTGATTCGTTAATCATTTCTAATTCTTTCAATAAATCCTCCTTTAGTTGCAATAACTCTTTGGTGTTATATTTTTCAACATCTTTTGCAACTTTAGCCAATTCTTCAATTGTTTTCAATTTTGAATTGTGTAGCTTTTTGACAGTTACTTCTCTGTGTTTTTCAAATTCTTCTCGGTGCTTTTCAAATTCAACTTTCCATTTTTCCATGCCTTCTTTGAACTTCTTTTCATCAAAACTATCTTTCCATTGGTCTTGCCATTTTTCTAGGTACTTTTCGCCATTTTCTTCAAAAGCTTCCAAGTCAAACTTTATATCTTTCATAGATTCAATGACAATGTTTGGCAATTCTGGAATTTTTGCAAGCCCACTTAATTCAAAATGTAATGGTAATGATTGTTCATCAATGATAATAGAATTCGACAATGCCGTGTGCGGACTTACATTTCCAAATAATGAATTGCTTCCTTTTGAAGTAACCGTTACTTTCTCACTATTTCCAATGGCTTTAAAATTCCACTTTTTAAAGTATGCTTCTATCTCTTCTTCGGTTGCATCTTCAATTTCGATGGTAGCTTCAATCTCTATTTTATTCTTGTTCCAAGTATCGAATTCAACATCTGCATGCGACGTATTAATTTCTAACGTAACATCTTTATTTACCGTAAAAACTTCCTTCTTTGTTCGTTTTTTTGATTGCGAATATCCAACTGTAATCACTAACAAAGCGATCCATACACATTGAATAATTTTTGATTTATGCGTCATTTTCTGATTTTTTTAGTTCGTTTAATTTTTCCTTTAATTGGTATAGCAATTTCAGTCTAAATTGTAAATTGTCAATCATCGCATTAATAGTTTGCTCGTTCGGTCCTATTTCTTTTAATTCTTTTTGCAATACTTTATGTTCTTCATTCAATAAAGAAAGTTTTTCCATATAGCTACTAAACAATTGTTTCCCAACTTCGGAAACTTCCACTTGCGTGAGTTCATAATTAATATTTGCTACATAGTAATCTTCAATCTTCTTTAAATCGGGAGAAATATCGCCCAAACTCAGCAACTCTTCATTGCTAGTTTCTGTATCAGTTTTGACAACTTCTTCACTAGAAATATCAGGATTTTGCTGTAATTGTTGATATGCCAAACCACCTAAACTAATGAACAAAATAATAGCAGCTGCAATTTGATACATAGAAAATGAACGCTTTTTTGGTTCCGTTTTCGTTTCTGGCAACGCTTTATCCAATCGCTCTAGGAAACGCGCTTCGTGTCCGTCCGACAATTCTTTTTGAATATGTAACGGTTCAGTTTTCAACAAATCTTTAATATCCTGTCCCATAATTCCTCTTTTTTAATGCGTGTTGTAATTTCTTTTTTCCTCGTAATAACTGTGTTCGTGATGCTGTTGATGAAATATTCAATATTTCCGAAATCTCTTCATGATCGTAGCCTTCTAGCAAAAATAACATGACTACAATTCGATACTTATCGGGCAGATTTTCAATTTCCGCTTTTATTTCTTCCAGCGTTGTTTCATCACTTGTTTGCCAATCATCTTCATCGGCAATCACTTCTAATTTCGATTCTTCAATAGTTACATAATGATGTTGTTTAGCACGTAATTTGTCTAAACTCTTATGAATGACTATCTTTTTTAGCCAGGCACCAAAACTAACAGTGGCCGAATACTGATCAATCTTTTGAAATGCGTTGATGAATGCTTCTTGCATGGCATCTTCAGCATCTTCTGTGTGTTTCAAGAATCGATTCGCAACAATAAACATTCCTTCACAATACTGCCTGTACAGATGCAGTTGCGCTTTCCTGTCGTTATTCTTACACTTCTCGATGAGCTCGGTTTGAAACATACTAGCTAGTTGGCCGTTTTGGTGTTGGTTAATTGCTATACATCTCTAAAGACGCATCAATTTTTTAAATGTTGCAATAATGTAAAAAAAACGTACCAATTGATACGTTTTTTTTGTTTTTTCTTTTGTGATACGTTCGCTTACGCTAGAATTTATATGGATTGTTAGACTTCTTAGACTCGTTTCCCACTTAGGCGGAAATCTCTTAGAATTTTGGATTTTTAATCCAAAAGCGAAGCGAGTCCAAGCGCAAAGTGCGTCTAATAAATCACCAACACTTCTACTTCCCGTTCCGCTTTGGAAAGTTTCAAGCCAATTTTTGCCAATTCTTCTTTGAAAGAACCTTTTTTCTGTGGATCAAATACAAAATCAATATCTATAAATCCCATATAATTCGTTTCATCAACCACAGGAACAGGACATTCATTTTCGATATAATCTGCAAAATCGTGCATGCGAACTTTTTTTCCATTAAACTCATATCCTTGAAACACCAAGGAACGTTTTTCAGCTTTCGATGCAAGCGTTTTCAACTTCGTCCGATCAATCACACTCAATACATATACAGAAACCGTTTGTTTTTCAAGCTTGGCTTTCACTTCAAAAGTTTCGTTCAGTTTTTCAATTCCTTTTGCATACATTTCATCACCAGACGTTTTCGCAATCACGTCCAAACAGTATTTATTTTTCGGGTCTTTATAGCTATATTTTTCTTCATCAATATCAAAAACAGTTCTATTATAGCTTGTTTTATATAAATATCGATACATCGCTGGAATTGTCTGATTTATAAGTGTCAAACGTCTTCCGTTATAGGTTTCATCATTCAAATAGCCTTTGGAGAATGATGAAACACCCGTAATTCCGCTTTTGAGCAATACACGTTCGTTTTGATTGTTTTCTGGTGGAAAAGGATCTGCTTCATAATCAAACGCAATGTTTTCTTGTTTAAATGGCAACGAAATTGACGTTCCATCTTTTACTTTTTGAATAATTTCTTTCGTGATGTTATCCGTCGAAGTAATCGCAACCACTTTTCCATCAGGATTGATGATAATTGCATGCGACAAAATTCTGTATGGAAACAATTGTTTCAATACTTCTGTATTGAATCCAAACCAAACTTTAGAAGGCAAATTATCAATAAAACGCTGCAAACGTTCTGGTTTATCTTCTGCAATTCCAATCACTTGCAAATCATTCGGGAATTCATCTTGGAATTTGATCAAATTTTTCATCGCTGGAATACACGGCCCGCACCAAGTTGCCCAAAAATCGAGAATAATAACTTTTCCTTTTAATTCTGATAATGAAACATTTGCATGTATTGAATTCAATAGCCCTTCAAGTTTTACGTCAGGAATTGTATCGCCAATCTCTAATTTCGATTGTGCATACGTTGTGTGAATCAATGCGAAAAATAGCAACCAAATTGTTATTTTTTTCATCTATTTATATGATTTTTTTATGTGTGAATACTATCAGTTCTAATATTTTTCAAATCAATATGTTAATTAAAAACTCGTAAGATATATTGAAATGTAAGATTTATATGATTGTTAGAAGCTTCATTTTGAGTGATTTTCGATAGAAAATTGTATCGAGAAATACTATGATTTATAAAATACTTCTCGATACAATTTTCTCCGTTTCACTCCGAAAACCACTCGAAGTGACGTCTTTAGAATAACATCCAAAAGCGCTTGCATTGAGCGGAGTCGAAATGAAGCGTTCCAAAAAGCTATTCATCATAAAGAAGCGTAACAAAACCATGTATTAAATCTAATTTAAAAGTATTTTTTCGAGATTCTGCATTATTTTCGCCACGGGAAAACATTGCAAGTTTTTTGCCATCTTTATTGGGCTGCATGATGATTTTCATTCCATTATCATTCATAACCGCATTATTTCCTATAGCTTCCATATAGTATTTTTGATCTTTATTGATATACATTTTAATGTCTGAATATTCACATAACATCTTTATAGAAGTAAAATTGTCGCCCAAATTATAGATTAGAAAATCACTCTTAAAATCTTTGAATTGTACATTTTTAGTAATCTCACCGATAGTAAACTTTGAAAATTCGGTTTGAATCATCGCATTTTCAATTTGCCCAAATAATCCAAACGTAACATTTCTAAAAGAATAATTTCCACCAATTAATTTCTTTACTCGTACTGCTCCATTCATAAACTGAATACTATTTCCTTCATTATTCAATTCATTAGCAGACAATTCACCTTCTTCAAAGCTTCCGCTTATTTGATTGTGAAAAGTGCCATCCAAATAAACTCTTGCTTGACTTACATGCAAATCCACTGCCAAGTAACTCGGTATGTAAACTTCATATTTAGAACGAACTCTTAAAATGCCTTTGTGGTTACTTTTATCAATGTCTTCCAAGGCTATACTATCATTTTCAAATATAATATGACCATCTAAGTCCTGAAAACCCTCATACCCTTTTGATATTTCTTTATTTATATCTTTGATTGTACGATATTCATTAGGCTCTTTTTTATCTGAAAATAAATTTTCAATACTAATTTTTCCACCTGCAATCTGATATGATAATCTTCCAATAGAAGTTGGCGAAGCATTTCTAATTTCCAAATAGTTTGAATCGCCCATGGTCGATTGCATCGTTGCATACACAACGATTCCATTAGAAATATGTTTTTCTTCTTCGGGAGTATAATTTTTAAAATTGATTTCGAAATCAACTTTTACTTCATCTCTATCCCAAACTTTAAACGTGACATCAATGTTTCTGGTTTCAAAATTGAGTTTCGTGTTTTTATCAACCGAAAAGGTTTTTTGATACTTTTTTTGTGATTGTGCCATCAGTCCAAATGAACCAATGAAAAAGAAAATAAGGAGTTTATATATTATTTTGTTCATCTTGTAAGCGTTTTAAATGTTGTTGAATTTCCTGCAAAAGCGACAAACGCATTTGCAAGTTTTTAATCATGTTGTCGAGTGTTGTTAAGCTGTTTTTTTCTACTAAAAAGGCTTGTTTTAACTCTTGATACGATGCATCCAAATTTTCCAAGCGTTCTTCATACTTTTTGACTAAATTTTCATCGTTTGCGGTTAGTTGAAATGTTTCCCATTCTGTCGCAATATGTTGTAAATATTGATCTTCAATAGATTTCATTTCGGTAAATAGTGAAGATTGTACAACTGCTGTTTCACCATAATTACTGTAAAAAACAACTCCAATTCCTAGAAATAATACACATGCTGCAGCAATCGATTTCAAGTACTGAAATGGTGTTGATTTTGAAGGAATTCCTTCAGTTGTAGCGAGTTTTTCTAAAAACTCAGCCCGATGTCCTGTTGGCAACGTTGGTGTTTCCAAAGAAGTCTCGTTTTCGTTTAAAATGTCTTTTATATTTTTCATGATATTTTATGTTTAAAATGATCATTTAATAAATTCTTAAGCTTTGTTTTTCCACGCATCAATTGCGTTCTTGAAGTTCGCACAGGAATGTTCAATATTTCTGAAATTTCTTGATGATCGTAGCCTTCAATTAAATAGAGTTTTACAACGTATTTGTAAGTATCTGGCAATGTTTCAATAACTTGAATGATTTCTTTCTTGCTAATATCTGCACGAACTTTCCAAGAATCATCATCGTCAATAATTGTCATGGTTTGCTCATTCATTTCTTCATAGACAAGCGATCGTTTTTTCAGTGTATCAATACATTGATTGATGATAATTCGCTTTAACCAAGCACCAAACTCCACTTCTCCTTTGTATTGTTGCAAGTGTGTAAATGCTTTTAGAAATCCTTCTTGCATGACATCTTTTGCATCTTCCCTATTTTGAATGTAGCGACAGGTAACACTATACATCGCGTCAGCATATAAATCGTACAGCTTCATTTGGGCTTTCCGACTTCCTTTCATACATTCTTTTAAGATTCCTAAATGCTGTTGGCTCATTTATTTGGTTTGAGTTCTATTTTAAAGACGACATTATTTTTCAAGCGTTTCATTTTAGTGAAAATTTATTCAGATTTTTAGTATCGCTTTGCTGTTAGTATTTTAGTAGCTATCTTTCTAATTAACGAATTATTCAATCTTTTAATCTTTCCATAAAAAACAAAAAATATATTGTAATTTCGTTTTTATATTTAAAAAGTTTTAAATCACTTGAATTCAAAACCAACACATACCTCTGCATTACAT
>CAYGPQ010000045.1:0-22248 GCA_964351775.1 uncultured Kordia sp.
ATTACGTAGTTGAAAACGAATTGGACTTACATTCGGAAGTATGGAATGCTCACTTGAAAAGTTTCGCACGGTATATACTGTACTGTGTTCAAAAGGGAATCCTCTTCTAATTTCTTTGTCTACGTAAGCACCAATATTCGATAAATTTGGCAACGATTCCAACACCTTTGTATAATTTGTCGCAATATCATTTGATAATTCTGAAAACGTTGGCAATTGAAAATTTTCAATATTTTCAGCTGAAATCGAAATTACATCTTTTATGGTTTCTTGTGCCGAAATTTGTATTGCAACACCTAAAGATACTACTAGTACGAATCGTTTTATATTTTTCATAACATTCATTTTTTTAATAAGATCAGTAACCAATCGTTCTATAAAGTTACTACTTTCCGTTATATTTTCCCATATAACGCTTCCATAATTCTGTTTGATGCGTTTCTAAGTTCAACATTCGCCCTTGAATGAATGCATGCGTTAAAATATTTCCGCGCATGTCTAACGCGTCGCCTTCACTAATAAATAGTGTGGCATCTTTTCCCGCTTCAAGCGTTCCTAAACGATCGTCAATTCCTAAAATTTTAGCCGTATTTGAAGTAATCAATTGCAACGCTTTTTCTTTATCCAAACCATGTGCCGCAACTGTTCCTGCTAAAAATGGCAAGTTACGCGTATTCATACGTTCCATTTGTCCACTATTTTCCAATCCAACTAAAACGCCTGCATCTGTTAATATTTTTGCTTTTTTATAAGACAAATCATAATCTTCGTCGTCCATTTCAGGAACGGAATGCGTTCTGTGTAAAAGTACAGGAACATTATTTTGACTTAGAGTTGAAGCCACTTTGTGCGCATGATACCCGCCAACAATGACTAATTTTAGTTTGTTTTCCTTCGCGAAGTCAATGGCATCTAAAATTCCTTTTTCAGTTTCTACGTGAACGAACAGTGTTTGCGACCCATTTATCAAATTTTCCATGGCTTCAAAAGGCAAGTGTTTTGGACTATTGGAACCTTTTAAATAGCTAGAAGCTTCATTGAATCCATTCTGAATTTCTTGTACTTGCTTTGCATAGTCTTTATTTGGAGTCAAACCTCTTGGTTCTCCAAGCCACCAACGTCCTCTTGAAAAATTGTTTGGCCAGTTGAGGTGAATTCCATCGTCCACTTTTATGGCTGCATCTTCCCAATTCCAAGCATCGAGTTGTACAATGGAAGAAGTTCCCGAAACGCGTCCGCCACGTGGCGTAATTTGCGCAGTTAAAATTCCGTTAGGTCTGCAACTTTCTACTACTTTCGATTCTGCGTTATAGGCAATTAAACTGCGAATATGCGGATTAAAGCTTCCTGTTTCGTTCTGATCGCGTGTTGCTCTTACGGCATCCACTTCTACCAAACCAAGTGTAGAATTTGGCGAAATAAATCCAGGATATATATGTTTTCCTTTTGCGTCAATTACTTTTCCAGCCGTTTGTGTTGTGCCCGCAGCGCCAACGCGCAGTATTTTTCCGTTTTCAAATACTACGATAGCATTTTCAATAACTTGTCCATTTCCAATGTGTGCAGTAGCTCCAACAATAGAGATTGCTTGCGACTGTTTTGGTGCAGGTGTTTGTTGTGCATAACTAAGATTGCTAAACAAAACAGTTAGGCATAATGCGGATATATATAAATATTTTTTCATGTCAGTTTCGTTTAAAATTCAACAGTATCACAATGATGATGTACTTTATCTTTCTTCTTAACAGCTTGTGTTTTCATGCCTTTGTCTTTTTCTGACAACATCATGTTCATCAATTCTGTGCGCTCATTTTGAATTTTTCTACGCAATTGTGTATCGCGTTCTAAGTCAAAATAAACAGTTCCTTCAATCATCGTGGTTTGCGCTTTCGCGTAAATGGACATTGGATGATCTGTCCACAACACTAAATCCGCTTGTTTTCCAGTTTTTACGCTTCCTACTTTATCATCAATATGTAATAATTTTGCAGGATTTAGCGTGACAAATTTCCAAGCATCTTCTTCCGAGACACCACCATATTTTACAGATTTTGCGGCTTCTTGATTTAATCTGCGAGACATTTCGCCATCATCAGAATTAATTGCTACGACAACTCCTTGACTGTGCATGATAGCTGCGTTATAAGGAATTGCATCATTTACTTCGTATTTGTACGCCCACCAATCGGAGAAAGTTGATCCGCCAACGCCATGTGCTTTCATTTTATCAGCTACTTTATAACCTTCTAAAATATGGGTAAAGGTGTTGATGTTGAAACCGAAATTATCAGCAACTTTCATCAACATATTGATTTCACTTTGCACATACGAGTGACAAGACACGAATCGTTTTTTATTTAGAATTTCTAAAATCGTTTCCATTTCAATGTCATATCGATAGTTTCCAGATTTTTTCTTCGCTTCATATTCTCTTGCACGTTGGAAATAATCTGTAAAAACTTGTTCAACACCCATTCGTGTTTGTGGGAAACGCGTCGTTTCGGTATCGCCCCAATTACTTTGCTTTACGTTTTCTCCCAAGGCAAACTTGATGAACCCGTCAGCACCTTTAAAAAGCATATCATCAGCAGATCGTCCCCATCGTAAACTCAAAATAGCAGAACGCCCGCCTATTGGATTTGCAGATCCGTGTAATAATTGAATCGTGGTCACACCACCGGCTAAGTTTCTGTAAATATCTACATCTTCTGGGTTGACCACATCTTCCATGTTTACTTCTGCCGTAGAATTGTGTCCAGCTTCATTAATGGCAAATGCACCAATATGTGAATGTTCGTCAATAATTCCAGCCGTTAAATGTTTTCCTGAGGCATCAATAATTCGTGCATTTCCAGCACTTAAATTTTTACCAATGCGACTTATTTTGCCATCTTTTACTAAAACATCTGTGTTTTTAAGAATTCCGTCTTTTTCATTCGTCCAAACCGTTGCATTTCTAAATAAAATGGTTTCTTGTTGAGGTAACGTTGCCGAACCATACGCACCATTTGGATAGGAAATAGGAAGCATTTTTGGAGTTTCCGTTTTGTCATCTTTCCCATCCGATTTTTTATCTTTAGGTGTCGCTACTTCTTTTTGTGTTGCGTTGAAGGAAGTTTCAGAACCATTCGCTAGGATGGCTTTTCCAGAGAAATAGGTTGCGTTGCGTACTGGCGATGTCAAACGTAAGAATCCAGTTTTAGTAGTGTCTGCAGTTGTAAATTGTAATTGCAACCAATTGTCTTTAAACGAAATTTTAGCTCCTAATTTTAAAGAATCTTTTAGTACCTCCGCTTTTAATTTTTCAGGTTCACCAGAAATAGTGACATCGTATACATTTCCAGCGACATTGAACGCGTATTTTCCACGAAGGTCTTTGAGTGATTTGTCCTTGAATACATTTTGATTTCCTTGAACCCAATTTTCATAGATGACCGTTTTTTTATCAAAAATATCTCCCGAAGTAATTAAAAAGTTTGCCTGACGCCCATTTTGTAAGCTTCCCACTTTATCTTCTTGTTGCAAGATACGTGCAGGAATGGTGGTCAATGCTTCTAAGGCTTTTGTTTTGTCCAAACCATATTCAACAGCTTTGCGAAGATTGTCACCAAATTCTTTTGGCGATTTTAAATCGTGTGTAGTGAAACTAAATACAATTCCTTTATCCGCCAATGCTTTTGGGTTGGAAGGTGCTTGATTCCAGTGCTTCATCGCTTCTAATTCTACAACGCCAGCCGCATACGGATCAGAAACATCATACGCCTTTGGAAAGTTGATTGGGATAATGAACGAAGCATTGGTCGCTTTCATGGCGCTAATATTTTCGTATTCGGTTCCATCACCAATGAGAACATATTGAATGCCAAACTCATCACCAATAGCATCTGTTTTGATACTATTATGTTTGTTTCCTGAATGGAAAATCTGCACTAAGTTTTTATTGTTTAGTAAAGCTTCTAAAGCTAAATCTGTACGTTTTACTTTTCCTTTTGCATACCAATCTGCATCGTGATACATTTGACGAATTAATGCCATGCTTCCCATTAATGAAGTAGGATAGGATTGTCGTGTAGCACTGCTGCGTTGATATGATAAGTATTGTGCAGAGCGATCGTCCAAGATGCGCATGCTGTTTTCTCCGTCAGAATTTAGCGCGACTAACATTCCGTTTCCACGAACGATTCCGTCTTGTACGTGTGTGTTTACAGTCCCAAAACCAGCTTTTAATAATTCGGTTGCTTTTTTCTTGTCATAGGAAAAGGTTTCTATCGGATTGGTATCTGGTCGAATGTGATCGTTCCAGTAATATCCTTCGCGTGAAGCGTCATACTGAGGATTTGATCTTCTATTAAACGTAGTTTCCTTTTTTTTAAATCCAAAGTCTGCATACGGATCTATAAATGATGGATAGATACTTTTTCCTGCCAAATCTACCACTGTAGCATTTTTAGGAATTGATATATTGGGACCAGTTTGTAACACTTTACCATCTTGTATGATAAGTGTTCCATTTTCTATCACTTGTGTTGGTG
Source organism: uncultured Kordia sp. (assembly GCA_964351775.1). Lineage (GTDB taxonomy): Bacteria > Bacteroidota > Bacteroidia > Flavobacteriales > Flavobacteriaceae > Kordia. Next base: position 4,533 of record CAYGPQ010000045.1, read on the forward strand.
TGACATAAATTTTTGCATTGGTAAATGCTGTTATGGTGTGTTCTTCTGTTTTAACTCCATCATTCTTAGGGAAATAATCCTGTGCAAAAGTGGGAAGACTACACAAAAATACTAACAGCAGCAAGTACGATTTTTTGATTGCTCTTTGCATTAAAATTGGGTTGATTAGTTTATTCCCTAAAGATAGGGTATGAAAGTGCTTTGCAGACTTTTTTAAGAATTTTTTAACGTTTATTTATGGATTAAAATCGGCGTGTTTTGAATCCACTTTTGGACTAATTTTCGATTTGTGGTAATTTCTGCAAAGACATAAATACCACTTTGAAAGCAGGGCGAAGTTGCTGCCTTTTCAATGACTACTTTATTATCGCAATAACTTGCATGTAAAAAATAGAGTTCTTTGTTTTTGATCAAAACGTACCCAACATGATTGCTCAATCCAACAAAATAAATGCCGTCTTTGTAGACATCGTTTAACTTCGTTATGAGTGCCGTTTGAGAAATATTCCGATAGATTTTCAGTTCAGCTCTTGGTTGTAGTGTAATGGCTTCGTTGGTGCCGCCTTCTTGTGCCATTTTGTAACGATTGAGTTGAAAACCCAAATGTTTTAGTGTGGTAGAGACAAAATAGCCACAGGCAATTTCACCATCATTTGGCACATTCGTGTGTCCGTTAAAATCCCAAACCGTTCCGTACCAATGTGGAACTAAGTCGCTCAATAGTTTATTATACAGGTAGTTGGAAGCGGAATCAATTGCTGTTACTTTATGTTGTTTAAATTGTCTTACAAAGTACACACGATCATTTTGAATCGTTTGTTTGATGGTTTCATAATCTCCTTTTGGCGTAAAGTTAATGCCTAGCTTTGTAGAATCTAGTGTTGATGGATCAATAGGAATGGTTGTTGTGATTTCAGAAACTGTTTTCGTAGCGACTGAATTTGAAGTATATCTGTGTTCTTTCGCGCAAGCGATACATAAAACACACATCAAAAGGAAAAAGATTTTCTTCATAAGTTTACAACGTGAAAAAGAAAATTTTCGTATTACGGAATCAACGTATGTTTTTTATCATAATTGACCAATAGCGAAACCACATAGCTATAACTTAAAATTCCACCAGATTGATTGTTCGCTTTTAGAAATTGATCAAATGTAAATTTGAACATCGGTTTTAGCGGATTTTTATGCGAGTTCCAAAATTCGCGGACTTCATCGTAATTCTTTTGAATTCCGGAATGTAACGTAACTTTTAAGCGTTCATATTCATCTTTGTCTCTGTTGTAAACTTCGCGTAAACAATGCCACGCCATAAAGTTATATGCACCATATTTAAAGTAAATATCATCATTGTGCAACGCTGCCATACAACCAATAAAGTTGGCTTCGTTTTCAGCCGAATAGCCAATTTGATGTGCTTTTTCATGACTTGCCGTTACTGGAAATTTGTACACAGGAATCTTCCGATTGATTTGTGCTTCATTCGTAAACGGATTGAGATATCCACTAAAGCCCATCGTGGTTAAGAAACCACTGTATATCGAAGTTTTTAAGCTCCGATGTGTGAATTTGAATTGTGGTTCTTCTGCGCTGAAATTGTCATATCCGTTCAGTGTCTTTTCTAAAATTTCGCTGGTTTTGTATGGTATTTCCACTTTTACCGTATCGTTTTGTGTAATTTCAAATTGGACAGCATTTGCTTTCGCGATGACTCTTTTCGTGAAACTCACCAATTCTTCAGTAGAATATTTACGATCGAGTGCCAACGATTTATACAAAGGCAATCGGTAATAATTCATTCCCCATAGTAAGTGAAAAGCAAAATATGTAATGGTAATTACAATATAGGTATCCAATAAAATTCGTTTGTATTCCTTCCTAATTAAGCGGAAATTTTTATATATGTAGCGAATGATCAAAATTCCTGCGATTGTGTAAAAAATATCGCCCATTGAGAATGGAATCCAACCAAAAATGACTCTAAAAATTTTAGAAATTATAGGATATAATCCGTTACTATAATAAGTTTCTACAAACTCAGGATAGCTTGCAAGTATCTTAATTGCAATGAATTGGATAGGGAAAGATAGTGCAATCAGTAGTTTAGTTCTCTTGGTCATAAGCAATACATTTGAACACTATTTGGGAAGATGTTACGTAGCTAATGTAAAAAAACTAAATCATTATTTCTAAAATGAGCGTGATTTTTTCGTCAGTAACAAAATAGTTTCAGAATGTATTTGTAAAAAAAGGTCAATTTTACGAGCAAACATTTACCTTTGTAACTTGTATTCAATCCTAATAAAAAAATAGCATGAGTCAAGAAGTAAGAACTTTAGAACCTAATGGACTTTGGAATAAATTTGCAGATTTAAACGCAGTACCGCGACCTTCAAAAAAAGAAGAACGTGTGATTGCTTTTATGAAGAAATTTGGAGAAGATTTAGGTTTAGAAACAGTTATTGATGAAGTTGGAAATGTAATCATTAAAAAACCAGCAACTTCAGGAATGGAAGACCGAAAAGCCATCGTCATGCAATCGCATTTAGATATGGTGCATCAAAAGAATTCCGATACTGAATTTGATTTTGATACACAAGGTATTGAAATGGTGGTTGATGGCGATTGGGTACGCGCAAAAGGAACAACACTTGGTGCTGATAATGGATTGGGCGTTGCAACGATTATGGCAATCTTAGAAAGTAACACCATTGAACATCCTGCAATTGAAGCTTTATTTACGATCGATGAAGAAACGGGAATGACAGGTGCCATGGGCTTAAAAGGCGGCTTGTTGGAAGGTGAAATTTTATTGAATCTTGATACCGAAGAAGATGACGAAATCGGAATTGGTTGTGCAGGTGGAATTGATGTCACAGCAACACGTTCGTATGTGCAAGAACCTACACCAGAAGATGTTGTTGGGTATAAAATTACCATCAGCGGATTGCAAGGTGGACATAGTGGAATGGACATTCATAAAGGATTTGGAAACGCCAATGTGTTGATGAATCGCTTATTATTTGATGGATTTGAAAACTTCGGATTGCGCATTGCAGAAGTAAATGGCGGAAGTTTACGAAACGCAATCCCTAGAGAAAGTGTAGCAATTGTTGTAATTGATAAAGTACATCAAGGTGCGTTTGAATTTGAAATGCAATTACAGATTGATACGATTAAAAAAGAATTTGCAACAATTGAAGCAGATTTAGACATTGCATGTGCGATTACAGAAACACCAAGCGAAGTGGTAGAATTAGGTGTGCAAGAAGGCATTACACGTTCGTTGTATGCGGCGCATAATGGTGTTTATCGGATGAGTCCAGCTATTGAAGATTTGGTGGAAACTTCAAACAATATAGCACGTGTCATTATAAAAGATGGCGAAATTAAAGTTGGATGTTTAACGCGTTCTTCCGTAGAAAGTGGAAAAATGGATTTGGCAACCAAGTTGAGAGCTTCTTTTGAACTTTCGGGTTGTGAAGTTGAATTTTCAGGCTCTTATCCAGGTTGGGAACCAAACATGAATGCTACTATTTTACCTGTAATGGTTGATTTGTACAAGAAATTAAATAATGAGGAACCAAACGTTGCAGCTTGTCACGCTGGATTAGAATGTGGAATATTAGGAACTAATTATCCAGACATGGAAATGATTAGTTTTGGACCTACTATCCGTGGAGCGCATTCGCCAGACGAACGCGCAAGTATTTCATCGACACAAAAATATTGGAAATACGTATTGGAAGTTTTGAAGAACATTCCGAAGAAATAATTTTAATAAAGTATAGATACTAAAAAAGCTCCTGAATTCGGGAGCTTTTTTGTTTTTAACAACCACCAGGTCTATTCCAGCTAGTTTCTGTACAAGGATTAATTCGAGAATTATCATCAATTGGTCTTGGATCTTGTGGAACAGGCTCGCAGATTAGTTGACTCACACAGCCTATATACATAGTTGCCATATTATTTGTAGTTGGCGCGCCACCGTTTAATAATTGTGCTTCTAAAGAAGAAACTGTTTGCTTTTTTAATCTTAAAGTTTTGATTTGTTTTTTCATGATATGTGTTTTTTGTTTCGGTGCAAATATCTTTCAAGTGAGAAAAACTCAAAACAGGAAAACAGATATATTGTATACGGTGTTTTACCCCATGTAAAAGCCCCTTTTTTGGAAAAGAGCGGTAAACATTTCTAGCGAGCTGCTATTTCCAAATTTAATCATGACTTTATAATTATAGGTATAAAAAAATCGGTCATTACAAAGTTAGCAATGACCGATTTTTTTTGTGTATGTGTATATTATTTTGAAACTTCACTTACAACTTCTAATTCAAAAACTAGATCTGTATTTGGAGCAATTCCACGTCTTCCTCTTTCTCCATACGCTAAATGCGAAGGAACAAATATTGTAGCTTTGTCACCAACGCTCATTTGTTGGAAACCTTCTTTAAAACCAGCAATCAGTTGCGTGTCTGGAGCAATAGAAGTTGTCATTGGAACATATCCACCAGCTGCCTTTTTTTGTGGATTTACCAAATCTAACGCTTCTGCGGTTGCTAGATTATTAGTTTCTAATAAATTACCATTAGTAAAATATACTGCATAATATCCTTCAACAGTTGAAGTTACAGATAATTTATCTCCAGAACCTTTTTCAGAGATATAATACTTTAAGCCAGAAGGCAATTCAATAGCTTTTGCTTTTTGTTCTGCGAATTTTGCAACAGTACTTGCAGTAATCGCTTTTCTTTTCTCTATCGCTTTCGCTTTTTCAGCAAAACTTTCAGAAAACACTTTTACTTCATTAAATGCTTTTGCTTCACTACCAACTCGGATGATCTTTACAGAATTCATTTTAATTTCCTCAATCGGTCTATTCATTGCATTTGGAGTCTTTGAAACTGGCATTTTTGCAATAGAATCTACCGTTTTCATTTTGGCAATTTCAATAGCTTTTTGTAATTCTGTCGAGTCAGAAATTTGAGCTCTTAATTCTTTTTCTTTGTCAGGGTCAATGACCACTTTTCCAAAAACGGTATAGCCTCCATTTAAAGATGGATACGGAACATGCGTAATGTAAAATTGACTTCCATTGGTGTTTTTGCCTGAATTTGCCATTGCCAAGGTTCCAGCTTTGTTATGATTTAAGGTAGGAATAATTTCGTCATCAAACTTATAACCAGCGTCACCAGTTCCGTTTCCTTTTGGATCTCCGGTTTGAATCATAAAGTTTTGCATGACTCTGTGGAAAATAATTCCGTCATAAAATGGCTTTCCTTTTAAACTGTCTGCCAATTGTGGATGTGTTCCTTTTGCCAAACCAATGAAGTTTGCAGAAGCAACAGGTGTTTCTTTATAATTTAATTCTACTAAAATTGGCCCTTTAGTAGTTTGTATATCTGCATAAATTCCGTCAGCTAATCCTGGATATTCGCTAGTTTTGCAGGCAGTAAATCCTAAAGCAATGATTATTGCTATTAGTAATGTGATTTTTTTCATGAGTACGTTCATTTTTTAATTTTCTGTTTCTAAGTTTTTGTTCTCTTTTTTTATAGTAAGTAGGGTTATTGTTGATTGAATCGGAACGTTGGTTCCAATTTTTTTATTATCTCCATGATAGCCGTACGCAATGTGCGAAGGGAAAAGAAACGTCGCGGTTTCTCCTTTTTTCATTAACTGTAAGGCATGTCGCAATCCGGGAATTATTTGTTGTTTGTCTACCACATATACTTGAATGCCAATTTCTTCTTTCGTATAAATAGTGGCTCCTTCAATTTTTGCAGCGTCAAATTCATAAGTTAAGATGTCTCCTTTTTGAGGAAGATAACTTTCTTCGGTAGCTTTTTCATTATAGAAATACCAAAAACCATTGGGAGACGCTAGATAAGTATGTATTGAATCTTGTTCTATATATTTTTGAATAGCTTCTTCTTCCTGAGCAATCAAAGCTTTGTTTCGTTCTACAGATTCCTTTAAAAAAGTACCTGAACGAATACTCACAGGTTTCCGAGCTTCTTTTTGCGCGCAAGAAACAACTGCAACACATGTAAGGACTAAGAGAACAATTTTTTTAAACATATTTTTAGTTTAGTACTGATTTGTAATCAGTTAAAATTTTGGTGAATCGAGTAATGGTATCTTGCATAGAATCATCACTTCTTCCACCAGCAGCATTGGTATGTCCGCCACCATTAAAATGTGCACGAGCAAATTCATTCACTGAAAAATCACCTTTAGAACGCAGCGACATCTTCACATACGGTTCTTGTAAGTTTTCTATAAAAATTGCTGCAAATTTAATACCTTTTAATGATAATCCATAATTCACAAATCCTTCTGTGTCACCTTTTTTGAAATCGTACTGTTGTAATTCTTCTTTGCTAATGGTAATGTATACAGTATTAAACTCCTCAAGTACCACTAAATTTTTCAATGCGCAGCCTAATAAATGGATGCGACTCAGGCTATTGGTATCGTAAATAGCATTGTGAATGGCATCATTTTCAGCGCCTTTATCAATTAAGTTTGCAATAATTCGATGTGTTTTGCTGGTGGTAGCTTTAAATCGGAATGAACCAGTATCTGTCATGATTCCAGTGTACATACAGGAAGCCATTTCTGCGTTGATATGGTCTTCATCGCCTAAAAAAGTAATGAAATTATACACCATTTCACAGGTAGAACTCATATTGGTATCAGAATACATGAATGTTGCATAATCTGAAGGTTGCTGATGATGGTCTATCATGATAAAAGTTGCATCCAAATCAGCTACTGAGTGTCCCATATCGCCAATTCTACTCCAATCGTTAAAATCTAACGTAAAGATAACATTGGCATTTTTCAACAAAGTTTCGGCTTGTTCACGTTGGCTGTCATACTTTACAATTTCGTTTTCGCCGGGCATCCATTTTAAAAAATCTGGATAATCATTTGGCGCAATAATTACAGCATTGTGTTGTCCTTCTTTCAAGTAGTGCCAAAGCGCGAGCGTAGAACCTATCGCATCTCCATCAGGATTTTTATGTGGAATAATGACGATATTTTTTGGTGTTTTTAATAAGGTTTGTACGCCTTGTATCTCAGCTTCATTCATGTGTGTGAGTTCTGTAATTTGACTGTTTAATCTTTAAAAATAATGAAGATTTTAACACTTCTTATTTCATAGCTGGCTAATATACTAAAATAGCCTTGCAAATAAATTGTATTTGTGTACTTTTGCACCGAAAATCAAATATGATTTTTACAAAACACGAACTTATAATAATTTATACATACCGTAATGGCTGGAAAAAGAACTTTTACCATGATTAAGCCTGATGCTGTTGAAAATGGACACATCGGAGCAATTTTAGAAAAAATTACTGCATCAGGATTCAATATTATTGCCTTAAAGTTAACGCAATTGAGCAAGCGTGATGCTGAGGAATTTTACGCTGTACACAACGAAAGACCTTTCTTTGGTGAGTTAGTAGAATTCATGACAAGAGGACCAATTGTAGCTGCAATTTTAGAAAAAGAAAATGCTGTGAGTGACTTTAGAACCTTAATTGGTGCTACAAATCCTGCGGAAGCTGCGGAAGGAACAATCAGAAACTTATACGCAACTTCTATTGGAGAAAATGCAGTTCACGGTTCTGATAGTGATGAAAATGCAACTATTGAAGGAGCTTTTCACTTTTCAGGAAGAGAGATTTTCTAAGGAAAAAAATATATTTTATATCGAAAAGCTTCAATCTATTGGTTGGGGCTTTTTTGTTTAGTCTTGCTTCACTCTTAAATAATATGATGGCGTGTTATGGGTATGTTTTTTTCCATTTTTCATTTAAGTTATCAATGCCAAAAATATTCTTACTTGTTGTTTTTCCTTTACTTTTTATATGTAAATCTTCTTGGTTTTCAGATAAAAACTTTCCAATCTGCGCATGAACATTTCTAAATGGTTCAGTCTTGTAAGCGTTTAAAAATTTCACATATTCTAATTCGAACCGTTTTGAAAAAAATCGAATAAATTCATGAGAATCGAAAGAGCTATTTGGAATTTCATCAATAATTTCAACACGTATAATAGTGATTTTTTGGAGTGAAACGGAGAAAAATTGTATCGAGAAGTACTATGAAATCACATCGTAGTAGGTAATTCCATGAAAAGATTGCAACGTATTTTTAGTCAAAAAATCTAAATTTCCAAGAATCTAAGAATCCAAGAAGTCCAACAATCCAAAAAGTCTAATTCTCTATCTCAAAACCAAATACTGAATCAAGTTTTTGCCTAAATTCTCATTGAGCAGCTCAATTATTTTCTGTTTTCCGTAACTCAATTCTTCGCGGTAAGCGGCAGATGATAAGGAGACATAGAGTGTATCATTTTTTAAAATAACATCCGTCGTATAGGTATTCACAGCATTTCCCATCAAATTTGCCCATGCGTCACGTACGTCAATTTTGTCCAAACCGTCTTCCAATCGGTGTTCGGAAACAAAATCTTTGAGTACTTCGCTAATGGCTCTATGTTCGGTGTGTCTTTTTTTCAAAATAAATTATAGTTTAAAAATCTCATAGGATTGATGAATCTCTTTTACAATCGTTTCCGTTCTATCAACATGTGTATCGCTGATAAATAATTGTCCAAAATCATCATGATTTACCAACGACATAATTTGTGCAACACGTTCTTCATCTAACTTATCAAAAATATCATCCAATAATAGGATAGGAGTCACATTTGCTAATTGTTTGATAAAATCGAACTGCGCCAACTTTAGGGCGATTAAAAATGATTTTTGTTGCCCTTGACTTCCAAATTTCTTGATTGGATAGGTTTCAATGGCAAATAATAAGTCATCTCTGTGCGCGCCGACGCTTGAATATTGCAAGACTCTGTCTTTGGTGATATTTTCTTCTAGCAAAGATCGAAAATCTTTTTCATGTAGCTGACTTTTATAGCTGATATTCACCATTTCTTTTTGATTGGAAATTGCGTTGTAACGCGAAATAAAAATCGGAACAAACGCTTCTACAAACTTTTTGCGTTCCGCGTAAATTTTAGTACCTAAATCGTGTAATTGGTCGTTGTAAATACTCAATGTATCGCCGTCAAAGGTACTATTGAGCGCAAAATACTTCAACAATGAGTTTCGTTGCGAAAGCACTTTATTATAATTGATGAGGTTTTGTAAATAGGGTTTGTTGGATTGCGAAATAACGTTGTCCATAAACTTTCGACGTGTGTCGCTTCCTTCTACAATCAAATCGCTATCCGCAGGCGAAATGATGACCAATGGAATAAATCCGATATGTTCAGAAAGCTTATCATACGGTTTTCCATTACGCTTCACCATTTTTTTCTGTCCTTTCTTTAAAGAACAAATAATATTTTCTTCTCTTTCGGCTTTATTGTATGTTCCATCTATCACAAAGAAATCTTCTCCATGTCTGATGTTTTGACTCGCCACCGGATTGAAATAGCTTTTTCCAAACGATAAATGATAGATAGCGTCTAACACATTGGTCTTCCCAACTCCGTTATTCCCTACGAGACAATTTATTTTTGGATTAAAATCAAAAGAATTTGTGTCAAAATTCTTGTAATTGATCAGTGATAACTTCTTTAGAAACATGAAAATAGTAGCGTCATTACAATAAAAATGCAAATTATTGAAAAATATCAAATAAATAAGCTTTTAGTTCTACTTAAAAATTTTATTTTTGCGCACATTAATAATACAATTTATGGCAACTTACAAGAAAAGAGGATATAAAGTAAAGACTAAAGAGGACAAGGGGAAAGAAGTTTCTGCTGAAGAAATCGACAGTACAACAGCAGAAGTCTTTAATACTTTAGACGAAACTGCGTCTAAAACAGAAGAATGGGTAGCAGGCAATCAAAAGTATATCTTCATCGGTATTGGTGCGATTGCAATTGTGCTTTTAGGATACTTAGTGTATAGCAAAGTATTTTCAGCTCCAAAAGAAGCAGAAGCTGCTAACGAAGTGTTTCAAGCAAATTCATACTTCAACCAAGCAATTAGTGTCAATGTAAACGATCAGGTATTAAATGGAATCGCAACAAGAGATTCTTTATTTACTTTAGCATTGAATGGTGGAGAAGGAAAGTTTGGATATTTGAATATTATTTCTGAGTATGGAGGAACAAATGCTGCAAACTTAGCAAATTATAGTGCTGGAATTGCATATTTGAACTTAAACGAATATCAATTGGCCATTAAACATTTACAAGCGTTTGACTCTTCAGATATTATTATCGGAGCGAAAGCAAAAGGTGCTATTGGTGATGCGTTTGCACAATTAGGACAGCAAACAGAAGCATTGGAATATTACGAAAAAGCATTCAAACACAGTAAAAATGATGCTACAACGCCTATCTTTTTATTAAAAGCAGGAATTACAGCATTAGATTTAGGAAATGGTTCGAAAGCATTGGAATATTTCAATAGAATTGAAAATGATTATGCAAGCTTCCAAAATACAGCAGACGGAAAAATGTTAGCGGTATATATTGGAAAAGCAGAAGCTTTGAAATAAAATTATGGCAACAGTAAATAAAAATTTATCTATTTATGATAAAGCTACAATCCCAAATGCGAAAGATTTTCGATTTGGGATTGTTGTTTCAGAATGGAATGAGAATATCACGGAAGGACTTTGTGAAGGTGCCATTGCTGCTTTGACAGAGAATGGAGTTACGTCTGATCATATCATCCGTTGGAATGTTCCTGGAAGCTTTGAATTGGTCTTTGGAGCAAAACATATGCAAAAAACACAAGAAGTAGATGCTATTATTGCGATTGGAAGCGTGATTCAAGGAGAAACTAAGCATTTTGACTTTGTGTGTAGTGCAACTGCACACGGAATTAAAGATTTGAATGTAAATTCAGATATTCCTGTGATTTTTTGTGTGTTGACAGATAATACCTTGCAACAAGCCATTGATCGCTCTGGAGGAATTCATGGTAACAAAGGCATTGAAGCGGCTGTAGCGGCTATTAAAATGGCAGCATTGCGAACCTTTTAAGGATACTTATTATTAAAATATCACTGTTGCCCCACAAAAGATAAAAGACCGCTGCGCTATTAGATCATAGAATAAAGACAAAATAATAACTATCTGAAAAACAAAGTTTATAGTTCTTTATGCTCACTAAGATAACTTCTTTAGTAATATAAGTTGACAAAAGTATGGAGGTTGATTTAGAGATCTTACAGAGTCTTTAACAACAATATTTTCGGAAGAATGAAAAATATTTTGTCTAACCTAATATTAAAATATATAAAACCCGTTGAAGATTAATTTCAACGGGTTTTTTTATGTTGGTTGGTTCTTAATTGTTTTATTTTTTATGAACACCGCCGCCAGAAACAGATTTGTTTTTAGCAACGGATTCTGGATTTCCATAATAATGAACATCGCCACCACTAGAACTATTCGCGATAAGCTTCCCCGAAACAGTTACAGTGACATCTGCACCACTACTTGCAGAAGCATCACAATCTTTCACGGCTAATTCTCTAGCTTGAATGTCGCTTCCGCTACTTGCATCAGCGGTTAAAGAATTTGCAGTTCCAGAAATTTTAATATCTGCTCCGCTAGAAGTTGAACAGTTTACATTTTTTGCTTCTACTTCAATTTTAATGTCAGCGCCACTATTGCTTTTTACTTCTAGGTTGTCAGCAATTAAAGTATGCGTTGAATATACATCAGCACCACTTGTACTGACAATTTTTTCAATGATTGGCAAACTCACATGTACTTTTTTTGACTTGCAACGGCCAATACTTTTTTCTGTGTGAATTACAAGTGTACCGTTTTGAATATCGGTGGCAATTAATGAAATAATATTTTCGTCGGCTTCTACTTCAATAGAAGCAGTTTCTGCCTGAGTAATGTATACATCGAGTCCTTCAGAAGCTTTAACCATAGTAAAAGTTTCCTCAGCGTCTCTTTCTTCTGTAATAACATTTCTATTTCCTGCAATACCCGAATTAAAATTCATGTCACAAGAAGTAATAAGTAAGCTAATAATAGCGATGGCGATAAATCGTGCTAAAGTGATCATAATAGTTAGTGTTTTAAAATTTTATTGATTGATGATTATTGATTTTTAAAAGTAAAAAAATTGTAATACTAATTACGATACCAGTTGGAATTCCAACAAATATGCCCGCGTAGATCCATTCGTTAGGTAAACTATGTAATGGATAATAGTATGCCAAAATTTTACCGACAAACAATCCAACTACCAAAACCGTGATGAGCAGTTTTAGTAGTACGTATATGGATTGTGAATTGTTCATTTTTTGATTGATGTATTTTAACTGCACTCGATGTGACAAACTTTTTTTCACACTGAGCGAAGTCGAAGTGTTGATTGATGTTATATTCTTAATTATCTGTGTTTGTCGTTACGGGAATAGTATCTCGCTTTACATTCACATCTTTATTCTTGATATTGATGTCTACTTTATCTGAATTGATGGTAATTGAATTGGCATCATTTTTTTTACCTTTCAATTTCTTGATATTTGTGGTATCACAATCCAAACATTTTAGATCGTCATCAATAACTTGATAATAATTTTCTTCTTCATTACTTCCTAAAATATCTCCTGAACGTGTTGAGTTTCTATGAAATGAACTGGTATTTTTATCGGCGTAAATTATAGCGCCTTCAGGTAAATATAAAATAATTTCTACTTCTTGTTGGTTATGCTTATCTTCTGGATTAAACAAAAAATAGTTGTCAAGTTTCAATGTGTTATCTTCAAATAGATAATTATAATTAATGCCTTCTGCGCGTTCTCTAGCTTTTGTATATGATACACCACCAGCATTTTTATTAATTCGTAAGCGTGCATTTTCACTTTCTGTTGGTCTTACGATGAATCTTATGGAGCTAGAAAACAAAACAATGTCACCATTTGTATCATATTCAACTTCATAATTGCTGTAACGATTATGATAATATCTGCGTGAGCCATTAAAATCTTCATTACTCACCATTTTCACCTTAATAGTGTCTTTCGCTACAATTGGTAACTCAATTTTTGATGATACTGAAGCTTCAATATTGTGATGAATTGCAGCACTAGAGGCAATAAATCCAATTCCGATACAAGATCCTATCCAAAGTACAAACAATGCAACTTTTGCAGGCATGCCAATAGACTTTGAATTTTTCACTAATATTTTAATTCCTAGGATGAATAATACCAAGGCTGGAATTCCAATAGCAAATAATAAGAGAAGTCCTAAAATCCATCTAGGTGTTTCATTCAAAATACCAAGATCTTGGTAGTACAGTGATTCTTCTCCTGAGAAAACATCCATATTAAAAAAGCTTACGCCAATAGTTGAAACGAGCACACTTATTAATAGACTTGCGGCAATAATGATAAAAATTACACCAAAAAACTTTGCGAAAATTTTCAAAAAAACCATGACAACGTCACCTAAAGAATCAAAAAAGGAAGAAGCTCCGCTTTTGGCTCTTTCACCAACTTGATCGAAGTTTACATCATTTAATCTTTCTTGAACATCATCCAGTCCTTCCTTTATTTTTTTCTCAATATTGGTGATGTTCGCGGCCTTTCCCGCCATGGCAAGCTTTTCAGTGGTTGTATTGGCTTTTGGAATGATAACCCATAAAATTATATACACTAAAATTGGTGATCCAACTCCAGCAAGTACGACGATAATTGCCAGCAATCGAATCCATAAAGCATCGATACCAAAGTATTGTGCAAAACCAGCACACACACCGCCGATAAATTTATTGTCGTAATCTCTGTATAATTTTCGTTGTGTTCCTGTTTGGCGATTATAACTGGTCTTAGGATCATCTTCAAAGATTTCGTCATCAACCAAGTAATCTTCTGGTTGTCCCATAATATTGATGACTTCTTCAACTTCTTTCATGCTAATTACTTGTCGCTCATTCTTCATGCGTTCCGAAAAAAGTTCGGCAACTCTAGCTTCAATATCAGCGATGATTTCATCTCGCCCTTGCGAGTCAGTAAAGGAGCGTTTTATAGCGTTTAAATAGCGCTGTAAACTGTCATAGGCTTCTTCATCAATATGAAAAAACATATTTGCTAAATTTATATTGATTGTTTTATTCATTAGTAGTGTTTTTTTGGCGTGTTACGAGTGATACTGCATTTTGTAAATTGTTCCAAGTGGTATTCAGTTCTTTCAAAAATAATTTTCCTGTTTCTGTGAGTCCGTAATACTTTCTTGGTGGTCCAGAAGTTGATTCTTCCCAGCGGTAATTTAGTAAACCGGCATTCTTCAATCTTGTCAATAGTGGATAAATTGTTCCTTCTACGACAAGCATTTTTGCGTCTTTTAATGTGTCAAGTATTTCTGCTACATACGCATCCTGATCTCTCAAGACGGATAAAATGCAATACTCTAACACACCTTTGCGCATTTGTGCTTTTGTGTTTTCTATCTTCATGTTTTCATGTGTCTTTTAATTGATACTGTTCGTTTTTTGATTGATGATGATGATAATTGATTGATGATGATAATTTGATTGATGATGATGATAATTGATTGATGATATCTTTTTTATTTGATAAATCTAATAGTTAATGGATACCGATACTTTTCGCCTTCATTAGCTTTCATTGCTGCCACAATGGTATAGGTAATATTTACGGCAAAAAATAGTAAATGTCCAATACCTATAAAAATTCCAATAAAAGACCAACTGTACATATTAAATCCGTCATTGAAATGTATAGAAACATTATTGAAATGGAATATATCCCAAGTATTCAAATGTTGAATTCCCGATAGGATAAAAACTGGAATTGTCAATAAAGTTCCAGCAACTTTATAACAAAACAGACTCAACTGAAAATTCAAAGCTTCTTTTCCATGATGATCTATATATTCAGATTCCTTTTTATACATCGTCCATAAAATGATCGGAAGTATAAAATTTCCAAACGGAAAAAAGTATTTACTAAAAGTGGCTACATGCAAAATTGTAGCGACGTTTTTTTGATGTTTTGTGATTGCAGAGTCCATTACCTATTATTTTCTTATGCAAATATATAGCTTTAAAAAGGTATTATGCAAAACATAGTACTAAAATTTAACAAACTTTAACATTTCAAATGTTTCACAATTGGCCGAAATTGATATAAATTATCCATGTATTTTTCAATGTTAATAGGGAATTGAAGTGCATTTTTTGTATTTTGGCAGTATGAATTTAACGACACTCCAAAATAATGGCTAAGAAAATAACTCCATCAAAAATCAATACTTTTTTAATTTTCAAACTTCCATCTGCCTATTTTTCAGGTGTTCGATTAAAAGAAATTAATGATGAATCGGCAACGGTAACGGTGAAACATCGTTGGATTAATCAGAATCCTTTCAAATCATTATACTGGGCAACACAAGGAATGGC
Source organism: uncultured Kordia sp. (assembly GCA_964351775.1). Lineage (GTDB taxonomy): Bacteria > Bacteroidota > Bacteroidia > Flavobacteriales > Flavobacteriaceae > Kordia. Next base: position 19,977 of record CAYGPQ010000045.1, read on the forward strand.
TTCCGAGTTGGCAACGGGCGTATTGGTCATTCAAGAAATTGAAACTTCTGGTCAAAAAATCTCCATGTTGGTACGTTCACAAAAAGGAACATTTACCAAAAAAGCAACCGGACGCATCCGATTTATTTGTAATGATGGTGTAAAAGTCAAACAAGCGATTGAAACTGCAATTGCTACGGGTGAAGGACAAAGTCTTACACTGTATGCGGAAGGATTTGATGAAGTGGGCGAAAGTGTTTCCAATTTTGAATATGAATGGGGAATTAAGCTGAGAAAGAAAAAATGATTCTAACTGTAACAGAACATGTTTTTTAACTTCCAATAGAACGCAATCAACACTTCGACTTAGCTCAGTGTTGGAAACGGCTCCACCTTTAGTATCGAGAAGTATTCAAAAATCACTATTTTTTTAATGAATTAAAACTTACTAATAATTGATAGAACTGTGAACTGAAAACAGCGAACTAAAAACTGAAACGTGTGAAAAAAGAAGTCATCATTATAGGTAATGGCATTGCAGGCATCACGCTTGCAGTGCTTTTACAACGAAAAGGCATTCCTTTTGTCATATTGCATCGGGAAGAAGAAAAACTACCGTTTGCATTGGGCGAAACGTTGCCGCCTAGCGCAATGTCATTACTTCATGAGTTAAAATTATTGTCTGTATTTGAAGAAAATGCCTATCGAAAAACGTATGGATACCATTCGATGTGGGGAAGTTCGAAGGTAACGGATAGTAACTTTTTTCATCACAATCCGTATAAAAATGGGTTGAAAATTAATAAGCAACAAACGCTAGCACAATTGCAAGCTGTTGTAAAAGAACATACGGTTTCCTATCATAAAGGGTTTGAAATCATTCATGAAGCACATGGAAATACGGTGGTTTTGGCAAAAAATGACGGAATAAAAATTGTGCAAGGGAAAATACTAGTAGATGCCACAGGAAGAAACAGAGCTGTTTTGAAAAAATTAAAAGTAGATAGTACCATTCATGATGAATTGGTTGCCGTGAGTTGTCACATTCCAAAAATAAAACATCCAAAATTGACGCATGAAGTCTATGTAGAAAGTTTCAAAGAAGGTTGGGGAATTGTCTCTGCACTGAACGAAACAGAAAATATTTGTTCTCTATTTACACATGCAGGGAACGATATCTTACCCAAATTAAAAGATGCTTCACAATGGAAATCTGCATTGGCGGAAACAACGTATTTAAAAGATTTCTTTACTGAAGACACCATCACAAAAATAAAAGGTGGAAATGCAAATTCATCTGTAGCACAACAAATAGCGGGAATAAATTGGTTGGCATTGGGCGATGCAGCGATGTCTTTTGATCCGTTGTCTTCCCACGGAATTACGAATGCAATATACACTTCGGCAAAAGCCTTAGAAGCGATTGAAAAGAAATTAAAATTCGCCGATGTTGAAGCGTTTCCTGAGTATGATTCAACTATGAAAACCATTTTTAAACAATATTTACATTCCAAAGATCAGTTGTATCAACAAGAAACTCGTTGGAAGGATGCGGAGTTTTGGAAACATTTTTTTGATTAATTATCCTTAATAAATCCTTTACCTTTACAACGACCACAATTTTTTCGACTTTCTGAATCATTATTACATATCGGGCATGTAATTGTACGTTCTATGTTTTTGTGCGGACCTCTTTCAAATGGATTTCCCATAATTTTTATATTTTTAAAATTAGTTATAATTGTTCTGTTATTAATGAATTTATAACATTAACAATATTGTTTGCAGCCATATTATTTAACACGCTATGATTTAGTTTCGGACTCATAAAACTACTAATCCATAATGTATGGAAGCCATATTCGTCTGCGATTTGATCTACTTTTTTTGCAGTTTCTCCTCTAGTTCTTGTTGCACAAATGATAATATCACAATTCCCAATGTTTTGATTCAAATCTTTGTCGGCTAATTGTTTTAGTGTATCATATTTCAGGATTCTACTCTTTGGATCACCTTGACTTTCAAATCCAATTCTAATAGTTCCAATCTGTATAGTCAAAAGAATATCAAATTTGAAATCATGTTGAATAAAAACCTTGGTATTTGGATTTTGATCCATTAATATTTGAGATGCTTTTTTTATAGTTTCAGATTTTCCTTGAGCTTGCCTACCATAAATGGCTATAATTGTTTTATTCATTACGTGATTTTTATTTTTCAAGATAAATTAAAACACAATTATAATTCTACGGTTTCCCGTAGTTCGCTAAAATTTTCTCATAAACTCATAAAC